>NZ_JAYWVC010000290.1:0-7713 GCF_036281785.1 Streptomyces chiangmaiensis
TCGCGAGCCGGTGAACCTTTCCGGTTGCCGCACTAGAGCCCGCTCATGTCAGGAACTCCGCGAGCGGGAACGAACGGCGGCTCCGCGGTGGAATCAGAAAGTTCTGACGGTGCGTGGTGTGCACCACTGAATTCAGGCCGGCCTTGGGCGAGCGCGGAGAGACGTCGACTCTTCTGCCGTCGGGATAGTAGCCGTCCATCGCCAGGCGAATGCGGTTGAATGTCTCGGTCGTCGGCACGAAGATCAGGAAGTGCAACCCGGCGGTTTTCTGGGCGCTGTAATGGTCACCGACCGGGTCAGAGGTGTAGTGGAAGGGGTTGTCCAGCGTTGCAAAATCACCGCGATTGGACACGGGTGTGCCGACCGGGTAGGTCTCGCCATAGTTGCTGGTTGCCGCTTTCCGTAGGCGGTTCACCGGCTGCATGCTTCCATTGTGACCGTAGCTACCAGATTCCTTGACCCGCTGAAAGATGTCATCCTCGCTTTCGACGGGAGGATCCACGGTCACCGTTCCCGCGGGGCACGACAGTCCAGGCCGGTACATCGCGCGAAGTCGGTCGGCATATGCCGGAAAGTCCTGCGACCCTGTTCGTCCTTCCCCGTACCAGGTGGTCAGGTCCGAGTACAGGTGCGAGAGAGGCATGATGGTCCCGTACTTGAAGTAGCCATTGGGCCATTGGTCGGTCCAGCCGGGAAGCGTCTCCAGATTCGAGACGGGAGTGGAGCTTTCCGCGGACTTGATCGTGGTGGTGAAGCCGAGAAAGATGGGAGCGTGTACGGGAATGGACTTCGCTCCCGGCAGGCCGGCCTCAAGGGCCAGTTTGCTGGCAAGTGACTGCTGCCCCGTGTGACCGCCACCCGTGAAGCCTCTTCGGATGCTGGTCACTTCGAAGAGGTCGCCGGCCTGGTCGCTTCCCGTCCCGAAGAGGGCGTTGGTGGCCTCCATGATGGTGTCGAGCGAGTCACCGCGCAGGAGCACGGCCACGTGGTTCTGCTCCAGTCGGACCGGTCCGAAGCCGGCAGGCGGTTGGTCGCTGGGATACGTTCTGGCATCCTGGAGCGCATAAACCGTGCGGCCCCGCTCTTTGGACGTCATCAGGTCAACCGGCAAGTAGGCCGGGTAACGTGTCCCCGCCTTGAAGAAGCCGGAGTCTCTTCCGAGGCTGGGGATGTAGCGCTGGAAGTAGGGAAGTCCCCAGGCGACAACGACGCCCAGGCCGCCGGGAGGGGGAGGGTAGCGTTTCTCCAGACCCTGGATAACGGACTCCAGATGCTGCTGCGCCTCCTGCAGAGCATTCGCGGTCGGCGGGACCTTCAACGTCGCGGTGATGACGTGATTGTGCAATGGCGGAATCAGGACGGGGATCGTGCCGGTGCTGCTTGCGACGCCGGTGCCGTCGTCCATGATGAGCCGCGATTGTGGAATGGCATATTGTTCCGGCGGCAGGGGTTTGTCGGACTCTGCAACGGCCCGCTCGGGTGGAGTGACCAGCTTGTCGATGACCTCATAGATGCCTGCTGAAGCGAGAGCCACTCCAAGAGTTGCGCCCGCGACAAAGCCTCGTCTGCTCGGATTCGTGGATTCCCCCGGGCCGGACAAGCCGTTTTTTCCCTCTTCTTTCACGGGCTCCATCCTCCCGCTCGACAGGCAAGCCCTTCACCACCGGAGCCGGGATCACGGGGTGTTCGGCAACCGGTCGGCCCCCGAACCCACGGATCTCCGTCCTCGATTCCGGTCGATCGCGGCGCAGCAATGGCTCCTTAATTCGCGCATGAAGACGGAGCGCCAGCCAGTCGTAGTGGGCCATTCGGCTCGGGCTTACGCCGGTAAGGGGGGCAGCCCGGCCCTCACCGGTGCCGGACTCTTCGAGTTGAAGGACGCGGTGGGCGTGGGCGTGGTGCCGCTCGCCGTTGGCGCGATGATGTCGCTGGACCTCGGCGGGCGGTCCGTCCGGACTTGGGCGTACAACGAGGCGGTTCCGGGTCCGCTGATGCGCGTCACCGCCGGTGACGTGCTCAACCTGACGCTCGCAAACCGGCGGTCGGCCGCCACCACGCCGCGCGCCCACGGGGTACGGCTGCCCTCGCCCCAGGGGCGGATCGGTGCGGCCCCCTGGCAGGCCCGGGTTGTCCCGCCGAAGGCACCAGGAGATCAGCGTGGGCGCCTCGGCCGCCGCCGGCGCAATCCGAGCAGGAGGTCCTGGAAGGGCCAGAGCAACGTGGTCTTCTCTCGCTGGAGCCCGCGTGCCTGCAGGCCGTCGGGCAGAGGCGGCCACCGGCCCGCTCGGCCCACGCGGTGTGCTGAGCGGAGCCCCGGGACCGGCTCAGCGTGATCCCACCTCGTCGACGTCCAGACCGCGGTCGATGCCATGAGGGACGACCTTCTGACCGGGCTCGAGTTCCAGGCGCTTGCCGTCGAGACAGACCTCGACCCGGTCCGCCTCGAACGACACCATGTCGCCGATCCGGCCGACCTCCTGGTAGGCGTTGCGGTACGACCAGGCGGCGCGGCGCGCGTCGCCGATGTCGTAGTAGTCGCACAGGCCCTTGTAGGGGCAGAAGGTCTGGCCTTCGACGGGGCGCAGGCGGGTCTCGTCGATGTCGGCGCGCGGGACGTACCAGCGTGGGGCGAATCCGGACTCGTAGAGGACGACGGGGTGCTCGGAGCGGGCCACCACGGTGTCACCGAGGCGGACCTCCAGAGTGCGGGAGGTGTCGCGGATGTCGATGCGGTGGTAGGGGTCCGCTGCGTGTCCCAGGATGCGTTCGTCCTCCTCGTAGAAGGCGTCCATCGCGCGCCAGGCGAAGGCGATGCGGTCCTGGAACTCGGCGGCGTGCCCGGGCAGCGCGGTGAACTCCCAGGCGGCGCGTTCGGTGGTGCGCTCCCCAGCGCGTACCGCGTACCAGGTGGTGTTACCGAGATCCTTGTGGTGGGTGATCTTGTCGCTCGCGACCAGAGCCTTCTCATCCACGTCTTCGCGCGGGAAGTAGGCCACTGGGTAGCGACCGGGTTCGTGCAGCAGGATCACGTCCTCGCTGTCGGCGATCCAGGTGTCGTCGAACTTCACCCGCATGCGACGGCGGAGCCGCTCGGCGAATAGCAGGCGCTCAGGCAGGGGCTCAGGGGTGAGGAAGCGCCCGATCGCTCCTGCGGACAGGGGCCCCTGCTGCCAGGTCAGTCCCATGGTGTGTTCCTTCCGGACGAGGGCGCGGCGTGAGGGCGTACCCGGGGTGTGGACGAGTGGAGGTCGTTGCGGGGTCAGGATTCGCGGGAGCAGGGGGAGTTGCTGCTCTCAGGTCTGCGGAAACAGGTCCGGACGACCTTGGTGTCGAGGGTGGTGGTGTGGCTTCCCCAGTCGTCTGCGAGCTCCTGGACGATGTGCATGCCCCGGCCTGATTCCTGGGTGGCGGTGAGGCCGGGGATGCGGGGGCGGGCGTGGGGTGCGCTGTCGTGCACTTCGAGGTGGAGGCAGTGGGTGTGGCGGACGAGGCGGACCAGGTACTCGTCGTTGTCGGGACTGCCGTGCCGGATGGCGTTGCCGGCGAGTTCCGAGAGGCAGGATTGGGTGTCGTCCTGGCGTGCCGACCGCCCCAGTCGTTCAGGGCTTGTGAGGCGAAGGCCCGGGCGGTGGGCACGGTGTGGGGGGTGGGGCTGAAGGAGTGTTGGGTGTGGTGCGGCATCGCGGGGTCCTTTGCCGGCTGCGGCGGGTGGGGGCGGGTCGCCATAGCCGTTGTGACCTTCGGCGTGTCAGCCGATGACGCGGCCGAGGAAGTCGCGGATGTGTTCGCTGATGGTGTGGAGGTGGCTCTCCAGGGCGAAGTGTCCCGAGGGGAGGAGGTGGATCTCGGCGTCGGGGAGGTCTTGGGCGAAGGCCTGTGCCCCTGCGGGGCCGAAGATCTCGTCACCTGCTCCCCAGACGGCGAGGAGGGGGACCTGAGAGGTGCGGAAGTACTGGTGGACCTCCGGGTAGAGGTCGACGTTGGTCGGGTAGTCGCGGAAGAGCGCGAGTTGGATGCCGTCGTTGCCCGGGCGGTCCAGGAGTGCCTGGTCGTGGACCCAGTTGTCGGGGCTGACGAGGGTGGGGTCGTCGACTCCGTTGATGTACTGCCAGCGGGTGACTTCGGCGGTCAGGGCGGTGCGCATGGAGGCTTCGGCCTCGGGTCCGGGGGCCTTGGCGTAGGCGAACAGGCCGTCCCAGAAGGGCTTGACGAAGCCTTCTTCGTAGGCGTTGCCGTTCTGGGTGATGATCGCGGTGATGCGGTGCGGGGCTTGGAGTGCGAGTCGCCAGCCGATGGGGGCGCCGTAGTCCTGCACGTAGAGGGCGAAGCGGTCGATGCCCAGGTGCTCGAGGAGGGCGGAGGTGGTCTGGGTGAGAGCGTCGAAGGTGTACGGGTACTCCCGGAGAGTGGGCATGGCGGACTGGCCGAACCCGATGTGGTCGGGGGCCACCAGGTGGTAGCGGTCGGCGAGGGCGGGGATCAGGTGGCGGAACATGTGTGAGCTGGTGGGGAAGCCGTGCAGGAGGAGCAGGGTGGGGTTGGTGGGATCTCCGGCTTCTCGGTAGAAGACGTCGAGGCCGTTGATGGTGGCGGTGCGGTGGTGGACTGCCGAGGTCATGGCCCTAACCTTTCTTTATGGCTTCGATGGTTATAAAGCCAGTCGACCACACTGGATCTAACCTGTCAAGGTTGCTTCGTTGGTTAGATGGGCGTGAGGGCACGCGGTGGGTGCCGTGAGGCCCCTGCGTTCGGCGGGGCGCGATTCGTCACTGTCGTGGTGCCGGCGGGCGCGCATGGCTGTGGTCACGCAGGGGTTAACCGGTGAGGGTGACTTGTTTGGTTAGAATGGACGTGTCCATGTAACCTGTCAAAGTAAGCAGTCTGGTTAGGAGGTGGGCGTGATGGTCGATCGGGAACAGCAGGACGCACTGCTGGAGCTCCTCAACACCACCCCGGTGGTCAACGGCGTGGTCCAGGACCAGCTGGCAGACCCGGAAGCGGCCAAGTCCTGGCAGCTGGCACACGGCGGTCGCGGCAGCGCGGCCGAGCGCCGGCATCTCCTCGAGGCGCGCGATGTCCTGCAGGGTGTGGTGCGGGGCGGCCGGCCGGCCGAATTGCTGGCCCCGTTCCTCGAGGACGTCATCTCCCGCCCGCGTCTTTCCCCGGCGGGCGTGTCCTGGGAGCTCGACGCGCCGAAGGAGCACCGCATGGCGGTGGAGGCCGTGCTGGCCTGGAGCACGCTCCAGGAGACGATGCCCGGCAGGCTGCGGCCGTGTGACAACCCGGAGTGCCGACGGTTCCTCCTCGACCGCAGCAAGACCAACAATGCCCGCTGGTGCTCGATGGCTGTCTGTGGCAACCGGATGAAGGCCAGGCGCCACTATCAGCGCACCCGCGACGGCGCGGCCGGGTGATGTATGGGGTGCCGCCTGGGCCGGGGGGCGGTTTTTGCGGACCCCCGCGCCTTGAGTGAAGGGGGTCGGGGGCCACGGTCACCGAGTCGTCGTAGGACACGGTCCCAGGAACTCCTGACGTCCGAAGAGTGACCATACGTGACTCCTTGTGACCGACCGTGGGCGTGTGCGGCCGTTGATGCCGAACCGGACCGTCGAGCCGGAATGAGCCGTGAGCGCGCCTCGCACGGCGCGTCGACGTCCGGAAGTCGAATGCGGCGGCAAGCGGGCCCCATTCTCGTGCAATGCGGCACGGCCCCGCCACCGTCCAGATATGCGTGATATCAATCGCGGGGCGAGAGAAAAGGAATGGACGTGCTTGCGGTACGCCCATTCGGAAAGTCAGCGATTACACCAAAAGGTTCGGGATCTCGGAATCGCGACACCGAGCGAAGAACTACTATCGGCCCGAGCGCACAGGTCCTCGCCATGAAGGGCTGCCCCGGCCGGCAACCCACGCAGGAGGTCCGCGAATGGCGACGCTGCTGTCCGTCAACGTGGGGATGCCCAAGGACGTCTCCTGGCAGGGAAGAACCGTCCACACCGGAGCTTGGAAGGCGCCTGTGGACGGCCCCCGGATGGTGCGGCGGCTGAACATCGACGGGGACGGTCAAGGTGACCTGGCCGGACACGGAGGCGAGATGCGCGCCGTCCTCGTCTACCAGTGGCAGTCCTACCAGTACTGGCAGAAGCAACTCGGACGCGACGACCTTACCTTCGGGGTCTTCGGAGAGAACTTCACCGTCGACGGTCTACCCGACGACGAAGTGTGCATCGGCGACCGATACCGCATCGGCGAAGCGGAATTCGAGGTCACCCAACCCCGCGTCACCTGCTATCGCGTCGGCATGCGCCTGGGCGAACCCACCATGGCCTCTCTCCTTGTCGCCCACCACCGCCCCGGCTTCTATCTGCGTGTCATCACCGAGGGCCACGTCCGAGCCGGCGATGAGATCAGCCTCACCCGCAAGGGTCCTGAACAGCTCAGCGTCGCCGATACCGATGCGCTGCTCTACCTCCCCGACCGTGACCCCGTGAAGCTGCGCAAGGCACTGAACATCCCCGCGCTCAGCCCCGGTTGGCAGGGTTCCTTCCGTGAACTCGCCGCCACCCAGCAGCCCACCCAGGAACCCGGATGGCCGGACGAACGCGCCACCGCCCAACAGCCCAGACAGGAACCGGCATGGCCGGGTTTCAAGGCCATGCGCGTCACCCGCATCGTCCCCGAGACACCCACCGTCTCCTCGATCTACCTCGACACCACCGACGGCTCACCACTCCCCGAGCCCAGCCCGGGCCAGTACCTCTCCATCCGACTGGCCGTCGGTGAGGCCGCGCCCGCGGTGCGCAGCTACTCCCTGTCCTCCGCGCCCGGAACCGGCACCTACCGGATCAGCGTGAAGCGCGAGCCTCTTGGCCTGGTCAGCGGCTGTCTCCACACCGGCGTCCACCCCGGTGACCTCGTCGACATCGCCAGTCCCCGGGGGACCTTCGTACTGGAAGAAGGCTCCCACCCGGTCGCACTCGTCTCCGCAGGCATCGGCGCCACCCCCGTGCTGGCGATGCTCCACCGACTCGCCGTCACACGAGACCCACGCCCGGTGTGGTGGATCCACATCGCGCACGACCGTGCCCATCACGCGTTCGCGGCTGAGGCTCACACGCTCCTGACCCAGCTCCCCAACGCCCACGAATACGTCTACTACACCGGCGAAAGCCCACGCACCGATGAGCCCCACATCACCCACGGCCGTCCGACCGCCGCATCGCCGGCTGCCATGGGCATCCCCCGGGACGCCGACGCCTACCTCTGCGGACCGCCCGCTTTCATGGACCACTTCGGCGGCTTCCTGCGCGAACACGGGCTGGGCCCCGCGCGGATCCATACGGAACAGTTCAGCGCTCTGCCCGCCATCAACCCTGGTGTCACGCCCACAGCCGCGGTCCGACCACACCAACCACCCGGTCCCCTGGGCACCGGCCCGCTCATCACCTTCGCCCGCAGCGGCATCACCACCCCATGGTCATCGGCCCACGCCTCCCTGCTCGACCTCGCCGAGGCCTGCGACGTCCCCACTCGCTGGTCCTGTCGGACAGGGGTCTGCCACACCTGCATCACGCACCTGGTTCAAGGCGACATCACTTACACCACCCCACCCCTGGAACTCCCCGAGCCGGGCACCGTCCTCGTGTGCTGCAGCCAACCCACCACCGAGGTCGTCCTCGACCTCTAGCTAGTGCTGTGGCCGGAAAGGTTTGC
>NZ_JAYWVC010000291.1:0-7587 GCF_036281785.1 Streptomyces chiangmaiensis
GGCGACGTCGGATGTTTCTTCGAGCCAGGGGCTCTCCTCGGAGAGCCCCTGGCGCGTGAGAGGCAGCCGTGCGGAAGCCTTCATCCGCCCCCTGTCCTCCACGGTTTCCCGGTGCCGGAGCCGTCGCCGGTCGACAGCGACCGCTCATCCTCAGGTCCGCGTGCTCCGGCGCCTCAGCCTGCATGCTCCGCGGCGAACGTCACCTCCGCCGTGTCCACGGTTCCGCCACGGCGCCCCGGAGCGCTCTGCCACCTCCAGTAGAGGTTTGTGTGCGCGATCACCTGCTCCGGGGCCGGCGCCCCGTACGCCGTCAGGTCCTCCGTGGTGTGCGCATCGCCGACCAGCGTCACGTCGTACCCACGCACGAGGGCTCCGTGGAGGGTCGAGCGGATGCAGGCGTCGGTCTGGGCTCCCGTGACGACGAGCCGGCCCACGCCGTGTTCGGCGAGCACCGACTCCAGCTCCGTGTCCTCGAACGAATCGAGGTAGGTTTTGTGGACGAGTGGCTCGGCATCGCGGCGGACCAGCTCCGGGACGTAATCCCAGCTCTCGCTGCCCCGCTTGAGCTCGTCGCTGGAGTGCTGCACCCAGACCACCGGAACGTCCTCGGTGCGGGCCTTGCCGATCAGGGCGTTGATGTTCGCGATCACGTCGTCACGATTGTGGGAGCCGTCCATCACCCCGTTCTGGACGTCTATGACGAGCAGTGCGGTGCGGGGCCGGTCGGGCAGGGTCGTCATGGGATCTCCCGTTTCTCGTCACGGATCTGACAGGACCCCACAGTAGGTCGTACCACTGACAACGGTGTGCCGTCCGGCCGGATGTCAGCGCAGCAGCTCCGCAAGACGGCGCCAGGCGGCCCGGGGAAGGGAGTCGCGGGGCTCGTCGTCGACCACTTGGAGGGCCACATGGTCCGCGCCCGCCACATGGAACGCATCGATCCGTTCCCGGATGCGGTCGTCGTCGCCCCAGGCGAACAGCGCGTCGACCAGGCGGTCGCTGCCGCCGTCGGCGAAGTCGTCCTCGGTGAATCCGAAGCGGAGGAGGGAGTTCGTGTAGTTCGGCAGGCTCAGGTAGAGGGCGAGGGTGCCGCGGGCCGTCGCACGGGCCCTGTCGGGGTCCGTCTCCAGGACGATCTTCGTCTCGGGCGCGAGAAGCGGTGCGTCGCCCAGGATCCCGCGGGCCATGGTGGTGTGCTCGACCGTGACCAGGTACGGATGCGAACCAGCGGCGCGGTCGCGGGACAGCTTCAGCATCTTCGGCCCGAGTGCGGCGAGGACACGGCCTCCGGCGGGGACCCCGGCGGTGTCGAGTGCGTCCAGGTAGTCGACCATGGCCGAGTACGGGCGACGGTACTGGTCCGTCATCTTGGCGTGGCTCACGCCGAGTCCGAGCAGGAAGCGGCCGGGGTGGTCCTTCGCCAACGCATCGAAGCGCGCCGCGGTATCGGCCGCCTCGTACTGCCAGATGCTCTGGATGCCGGTCGCCACCACGAGCCGCGAGGTCGCCTCGATCAGCGGGACCGCGTGGCGGACCGTGGCGCTGCCGCCGAGCCAGACGGCGCCGAAGCCGAGCTCCTCCAGTTCTGCGGCGGCTTCGGCGAGTTCGCCGCGTCGGGCCTGGTCCTCCGAACGCAGGCCCAGGCTCCAGATGCCGTACCGCCCGACGGACTCCTTCAGCGAGTTGCCGCCGTCCGTGCTCGTGACATCGCTCATCGGTCCCGATCCTTCCGTACCCGGTACAGCGCCCTGCTCACGCATCAGTTGATCACAGCAGCGCTCAGCGGACGGACGGCACGGCGCATTCCACGCCGGATGTACTTCTGGCGAGTCGGGTACCTCACCTGGTCCGCACACGGCGCGGCCCTTGACCTCACAAGGCCCCCGCGTGACATTCCCTGACGCCGCATCACAGGACGGCAGCGCTTCCGGGAGTACCGAACGGCACCGAGAGCACGCGCAGCACACCGCACGGGCTCATGTCCCTCGCCACCCTGGAGCGATCTTCCATGCCCCCAGGCACGGTTCCCGCGAGACGTACCGATTCCTCCGCGACGGCCGGACCCTCGCGCCGACAGGTGCTCGCCGCCTCCGGCGTCGGACTTGCGTTCGGCGCGGGGATACCCGAAGCCGGCCGGGCCCGGGGAGCGGGGCGCAAAGCCGTGACAACGGGCTCATATAGGCTGCTCGCTTCGGTTCCCACCGTCCGACTGCCAGGAGTGTCCCCTGTGACCGTAACGATCGACCCGTCCGGAGCGGCAGGTTCTCCCGACGAGGAGTGGCCGGCACAGGAGGCGTCGGCCGCTGGCGCACCGGTCGTCGAGGCGTCTTCCGCTGACGAGGGGTTCTGGGTCGAGCCGGGGGCGGCCGGTGACGCGGAGCCGGCCTCGGCGGGGCCCGAGGTCGACGAGACGGTGCTGCGTGACGCCCGTGAGTTCGGGGTGTACGCGCGTACCGGCGGCTGGGCCTTCGCCCTGAAGGTGGCACGCAGCGTACGGCCCGGCGGGCAGCCGGCGGAGGAGACCCCGAAGATCTCCGCCAAGAGGTTCGCCGAGCTGGCGGGGTGCTCCCCGGAGCGTGTCATGCGGTACTACAAGGCCTGGGACAAGGCGGCCGACGACGGTCTCGTCCCGCACTTCGAGATCCTCGTCCCCGGCCAGGACATCGCCCTGCCGGACTCCGACGCGTGGCTCGCGTACTACGCCTCCCGCTCCAGTGCCACCTCCGAACGCGGCCACGCCATCGCGGCGGCGGCCGAGGCCGAGGGCATCCGGCCGACCAAGGCGCTGGAGGTCGCCGAGAACCCCACCGCGGTGCGCGCCGCTATTCTCGCCGACCCCGCCACCGCCCGGACCGCGCGCGCCGCCCTCCTCGACCGGCTCCGGGAGGACCCGGTCCTGCAGACCGAACTCGCCCGTGACATCGCCAGGACGGACGAGCTGAAGAAGGCGGTGGCCAGCGAGACCCGGGCCGCGGACCGCATCGGCTACGTCCGGCAGATCGTGGAGAAGGGCCAGGTCAGGACCCCGGCAGGCCAGACGATCGCCGCACCCGCCGAACTCCGTGTCCAGGCCGAGCGCCATCTGTCCCTCATCGACGAACTGGACGACGGGGAGGAGGCCGGATCGTGGGCCGCCGAGGCGTACGACACGGTGAAGGAACTCGTGGCCCGGACCGTCGAAGCCGACCCCGACCTGCGCCTTCGTGAGCGCCGTACGAAGTTCTACAGCAGCCTGCAGCGGGCGACGAAGGTTTTCGAGGAACTGACCCTCGACGACGCCGAGGACCTGGACGACCTTTATGAGGACGACATGCTCCAGCGTCTGGAGGAGCTTCAGTCCGCCGTCGGCAGCTGTATCGCCGTCCTCCGGAAAGCGGCCTCGGCGCGTGGCTGATCCTGCGGCGGTCGGTGGCCCATGGCGTCCGCCACGGCTCCGCCGCGCTCCGGGGTCACCCCGCGAGTACTTCGGCCCAACGGCTGGCTCCTTCCGGGTGCACCTCCACGCCGTACCGGGCCGACAGTGCGGCGACGATGCACAGGCCCCGGCCGTGCTCGTCCGGATCGATCGTGGCGGACGAGCCGCAGGCAAGAGCCGCCGGCCCCATGTCGGTGACCGCGACGCGTACGGCTCTGCGCCCGTCCAGCAGCGTGCTCGACAGCCGTAGTGCCGCCGGCGGGACGGCATGGACGACCGCGTTGGTCAGAAGTTCCGAGATCACGAGAAGCACGTCCTCCGCGGCGCCCGTGGGCAGGCTCCACCTGGTCAGGACGGCCTCCGCGCGCCGGCGCACGGTGGAGACGGCCCGGGGAGAGTGCGGGAGAGGGAAGACATACTCCACTCCCTCCCCAGGCGCGGCGTTGAGCTGCGCTATTGTCATGTCCCCTCCTTCTCCGGGCCACGCTGCCGACCGGACGCCGAGCGTTCCGGCACGCTATGGAGGGAAACCCAGCGGGTCAATGAAGGGCGGTCGGCATTACCGAACGCCGTCCTGAACCGGGAGGCGATCCGGACTAGGATCGCTTCATGGCCGGGCCAGTCCAGTCCATCGAACGGGCGGCGGCGATCCTGCGCCTCCTCGCCGGCGGCCCCCGCCGGCTCGGGCTCAGCGAGGTGGCGTCGTCGCTGGGGCTGGCCAAGGGCACTGCCCACGGCATTCTGCGCACCCTCCAGCACGTGGATTTCGTGGAGCAGGACGAGGCGACCGGAAAGTATCAGCTCGGAGCGGCGCTGCTGCACCTCGGCACCAGTTACCTCGACGTCAACGAGCTGCGGTCGCGCTCCATCAACTGGGCCGACGCACTGGCCGCCCGCAGCGGCGAGGCCGTCCGCCTCGGTACGCCCCTGGAGGGCAAGGTACTTGTGGTGCACCACGTCTTCCGGCCGGACGACACCCTCCAGACCCTGGACGTGGGAGCGCTGCTCCCGCTGCACGCCTGCTCGCTCGGCAAGGTCCTGCTGGCCTTCGGAGCCGAGCCCGTGGAGCCACTGTTGGAGGCCGGGCTGGAGGAGTACACCCGGCACACCCTCGTGCGCCCCGACGACCTCAACCAGGCCCTTGTCGAGGTGCGGGAGCTCGGCTGGGGCGCCGAGGTGCAGGAAATGGCCATGGGCGAGGCCGGCGTCGCCGCGCCGATCCGGGGGCACGGCGGCCTCGTGGTGGGCGCGATCGGAGTGTCGGGACCGGTCGAGCGGATCTGCGACACCAAGGGCCAGCCGCAACCGCCCCTGATCACCCTGCTGCGGGAAGCCGCACGGGCGATCTCCAGAGACCTGGGCGCGGCCCGCTGGTAGCTCCCGGCACCGCCGCGACGCATCGGAAGGCAGTCGCGATCATGGTTGAACGGTATGTGATGTCCATCGACCAGGGCACCACCTCCACACGATGCATTCTGTTCGACCACCGCGGACGGCTGGTGACAGTCGCCCAGCGTGAGCACCGGCAGTACTTCCCGGAGCCAGGCTGGGTCGAGCACGACGCCTCGGAGATCTGGCGCAATCTGGAGCGCATCGTGCCCGGCGCGTTGTCCGAGGTCGGCATCGACGTCAGGCAGATCACCGCCATCGGGATCGCCAACCAGCGCGAGACGACGGTGCTGTGGGACCGGCGGACCGGTGTGCCGGTGTGCCGGGCGATCGTCTGGCAGGACACCCGGACCGCCCCTCTCGTCGAGGACCTGAGGCAGCACCCAGGGGACGCGTTCTTCCTCGATCGCTGTTGCCTGCCTCCGTCGACCTACTTCTCCGCGCCCCGGCTCCGCTGGCTGTTCGACCACGTCGAAGGGCTGGAGGAGCGCGCACAGGACGGCGAGGTGCTCTTCGGCACGATGGAGAGCTGGGTGATCTGGAACCTGACCGGCGGCGCGGAAGGCGGCCTGCACATCACCGACGCCACCAACGCCAGCCGAACCATGCTCATGAACATCCGCACACTGACCTGGGACCCGGAGCTGATGGAGTTCTTCGGGGTCCCGCGCGCGATGCTGCCGGAGATCCGGCCCTCGATCGAGACCTACGGTGAGGCCCGCTCCGTGCTCCCCGGTGTTCGCATCACGGCCGCGCTCGGGGACCAGCAGGCGGCCCTGTTCGGGCAGACCTGCTTCTCGCCCGGTGAGGCGAAGTGCACCTACGGGACTGGCAGTTTCCTGGTGATGAACACCGGTACCGACCTCGTGCGGTCCCGGCACGGACTCCTCACCACCGTCGCGTACAAGATTGCGGACCAGCCGACGGTCTACGCCCTCGAAGGCCCGATCGCCGTCACCGGTTCGCTGGTCCAGTGGTTCCGTGACCGCCTCGGTCTGATCAGCAGTGCGCCCGAGATCGAGACGCTGGCGCGCACCGTCGAGGACAATGGCGGTTGCTACATCGTCCCCGCGTTCTCCGGTCTGTTCGCACCCTACTGGCGCAGTGACGCCCGAGGCGTGATCGTCGGGCTCACCTCGTACATCACCAAGGGCCACCTGGCCCGAGCCGTCCTGGAGGCCACCGGCTGGCAGACGCGCGAGGTCGTCGACGCCATGAACGCCGACTCCGCGCTCGCCCTGAAAGAACTGAAGGTGGACGGGGGCATGACATCCGACAACCTGCTCATGCAGTTCCTTGCCGATGTCCTCGACGTTCCCGTGCTGCGCCCCCTGGTCGCCGAGACGGTCTCGCTCGGTGCGGGTTACGCCGCCGGCCTCGCGGCCGGTTTCTGGCCCGATCTGGAGGTCCTGCGCCGCAACTGGCACCTGGCAGCCCGGTGGCTGCCCGACATGGACCCCGAGCGGCGGGAGTGGGAGTACGAATCCTGGAAGCGGGCCGTCGAGCGGTCCCTGGGATGGATCAGGCCCTCGAGACGGTCGTGACCCCCGGTGGGGCCGGACGGGCACGACGACGAGGTCTGAGTCCGGACACGATTGCGCCGATCATTCCTGATTGTCCGGTGATGTGTTTCACGCGAGTAGTTCATTGTTCAACTAACGCGGAGTGCGTAGCGTGAACATCGCCGACACAACGGCAGGAGCCATCGTTCGCATCCACCGAACGATGGATGTGCAAGGAGGAATGACCATGAACAAGCTGGTGCGGCGCCTCACAACCGCGAGTGTCTCCGCTGTTCTCCTCGGCGGCGCTCTCTTCGCCACCGGCGGCTCCGCGATCGCAGCCACCCCGCAGGCAGCCGGGCACACCCTCGTCCGCGCCGCTGTCGTCGAGGACACGAAGGCCGCCACGGTCCACGCCGAACGCCCCGCCGACCCCTGGATCGCGGACCAGCTCGCGATGTTCGACCCCTGGGTCGTGGATCAGCTCGAGCTCTTCGTCCCTTCGGGTGACCCCGGCCTGCAGCACGTCGTGATCGACTGGCACCGCAGCGTCAATGCCTACGCGGCTCTCCAGAACGACGGCGCCCGCCCCTGATCCACCGGTCCGCTTCCCCGGGGCAGACGCCCGATGGCCGCAACGGCTCTCCAGCCACCGGCTCTCCGAACTGGTCCGACGCCGGTGCCCTCCGCCCGCTGACTCGGTGCGAGCAGCAGATTCTTGCCCGAGCATGGGTGTGTACCGGCCCTGAACGGCTGGCCCCGAGGCCGGTGACAGGACAGGTGCGGGCGATCGTGGACTGGAAACCAGAGGTTGACGTGGTGCCGGTCGTAGATGTCGACAAGACCAAGGGCTTCCAGGAGGGCCCGGGACGGTGGCCGGACGCCGACTTCCCCGCCGAGGAGGGCTACCTGGATCCCTGTGCTCGATCATCTTCGGCGCCGGTGTCAGCTCGGCAGCGCCGGGCTCCGCCCAGGGACTGCACCTCGTCGTTGCGGACGTCGAAGAGGTCCGAGCCGAGCTCGGCGACCGCTGCGCCGGGGCGAGCGAGGTGTTTCATGACTCGAGCAGAGTCTTCCAGCGTGCCGGGACCGAGGGCCGGGTGTCCGGTCCGGACCCCGAACGCCGCAGCTGTTCGTCCCTCGCCTCCTTCAGCGACCCGGACGGCAACGATTGGCTGTTGCAGGAGGTCACGGCACCCCTTCCCGGCCGCTGACCGCACGGCGCATGCCGGCAGCGGCGCCTGGCGGGCATCGGCCCTGGTCAGGCGCCGCTTGCGTCGG
>NZ_JAYWVC010000292.1:0-7527 GCF_036281785.1 Streptomyces chiangmaiensis
CGGCCCGCCTCCGATCAGGACCGTCGAGGGTGTTGGCGGTGGCCAGGGAATGAAGCAGACCGGCCGTGGCACGGAGGACCTCCCCAGGCACTGCTGTCCCCAACTCGACCTGACGGATGATGAATTCACAGCCATACAAGCCAGCGCGCCGGGAGGCGAGTCGGGCCAGGTAGCGGGTGCAATCGGCGGAGCTGCTTGCCTGGGCAGCATCGATGAGGAAACCGACGACGGACGAGTCCTGCCGTGGTGGCTGCCAGTACTTGAACGGCCACATCCTCGGCCGTACCCCTGGTGGGCCTCCAGCCAGCAGCTTCGCCAGCGGGCTGCATCGGACAGGTTGGTGGAAGACCTGGCGGAGCGTGTGAGCCGTGGTCTCGGGGTCGCGTGTGGCGTGTCGTGCGGCCATGTACTCCAGAAGGGTCTGGTGGAGGAAGACCAGATCGCCGGCGCGGTCGGTAAGGAGGCCGCTGCCACGCAGGCTCGCGTGTAGGAAGGTCCGCCAGGCTTCGACGGGCACACGCTGCGGCCGCTGGGCCTGGGGCAGGGCCTCCACAATCTGAATCGCCGAGACTGTGCGGCCGCGGTGGCGTTCGGCGGCGAGGTGGGCGATTACGTCGTGGAGGTGGTCCAACGTGTGCTCGGCCTGGGCCAGGGCACCGGGGCCATAGCGTCCAAGGCCGGTGGGATCGGGCGCGAGGCTTCGGGCGTGTTGGCGCTCGTGGAGCAGAGCGATGAAGTCTCGGTAGATCTCCCCACGGCTGGCTGGCAGGGAGCCGTGCGGGGCGGCCGCATGGAGCTGGCAGAGCATAGAGATCATCAGCGGGATCCGGGCCAGCTCCGCCAGCCGGCTGTGGCGCAACGCTTGACAGAACGTTGCGGCGGCCTGGTCAGGACCTGGAAGGCCCAGCGCATGGAACCAGCCGCCAGCGACGCGCTCGACATCCTCAGAGGAGAAAGACTGCAGGTTGTAGCGCGGCACATCGGTGCCCAGCAGGTCGAGTTCCCCGGGGGTGAGGGGGCGGCTAGCAACGACGAACCGATACAGGCTGGCGTAATCGCCGACCGCGACCGCAGCCAGGGTACGCAGAATGCGTCGGCGGACCGCGGGGTCGGTGACCTCGTCCAGTCCGTCGACGAGCACTTGCCAGGCCACGCCCGGCTGCGGCGGGCTGGTGAAGAACGCTGGGGGGAGTTCTTCGACCAGGCCATGGGAGGCCAGGTCCATGGACACCGCCGCGGCGAGCGCGTGGGCCAGCGGTAGGTCGGCCAAGGCTACGGCCGAGACTAGGACCGGCACTGTGTCCTCGCCACGACCGACCGCCCACCGCGCGGTGCCCGAGGCCAAGCGGGTGCGCAGCAGGCTGGACTTGCCGCCTCCCGGTCCAGCCAGCACTACACACGTGTTCCCGCCCGCCAGCACCTCCTCGGCCGACAGCGCGGCGCCGTCCGGCCCTGCAGCGGCCTCGGGCTCGCTGGCACTTCGGACGGCTTGCTGGCGCAGGTAGACCGTAACCAGGGACGGCATGGTGCCCGGGAGCACCCCCGGATAGGGATGCTCATGGGCAGCGCGTTGGGCGGCAGCCAGGTAGCTGTCCAGCCGCCGCACTCGCGCATCGGCCCGCTCTCTCAGCACGTGGAGGTTACGCAGCGCCTGCCCGGTGATGCCAAGTGCCTTCGCGAGCATGTCGAGAGTGTCGGTACCTGGGACGGACTTTCCCTTCAAGATGTTGCTGACCGCGGCAGGGGAGAGACCCGCCGCCTTGGCCAGGGCGGCCTGGTTCATCCCGCGCTGCGTCATGGTCCTGCGCAGCGCAGCGATCAACTGTTCCCTGGCCCCGCCCGGTCCCCCCGCGTTCTCGTCCCCCACCTGGCGCCCTCCTGACCTGGCTCTTCAGCCTCGTTCACATCAACCCTATGAACCCCAATCGAGGCTATCCCTGGTACTCGACAGGCCGGCTGGCCCGTACCCGAACCGAAACACCGGATCGCAAAGGAGTACCACCCGTGCCTCACCAGGACTGGGCCCTAATCGCCACCATCGCCGCCCCCATCCTCCTGGGCCTGCTGGCCCGCCTGCTGCGCCGCCCGAATGGCGCCTTGGTCGGCTTTGCCCGTGACCTGCGCGACCTCATCACCTTGCGCATGGTCCTGCGCGATACCGACCCCGACCAGCGGACCGACCTGCTGCACGCCCACCATGCCTGGCGCACCGAGCCCACCACCACGCCGCGCCGTATCCCGACGCAGCACACCCGTCGCCTGCCGATTCGACCCCAAGACTGACAGTACGCAGCCAGGCCCGGTCGGAAGGATCTCAGGCTCGTAGCGGGTCTGCTTCCTCCCGGCTGGGCGTTCGGGCCGTGCGGGTCTTCCCACGGTTCGCTCGAACCGGCGATAGCGCCACACCTGTTGCGCCCGATACTGTCGGCGGCACCGGTGCTGAGCTGCATCAGAATGCCGCTTTCTGTCTCACGCCACACTCACCACCCAGAGAACTCCTGGCCGTCCGGCAGCGTGACCCGGACTGGGGGCGGGGATGCGTCGGCGGAGGACATGTCGCCACCGTACGAGACACCGGGTCGACCGCCTCAGCAACGGGCCCGAATCTGAAATTGCCGCAGGTCAAGCCAGGGGTAACAGTCACGCCGGGTAAAGCGTGAACGCCTCCCCACGCCTCGTCCGCACCACGGTGAAGTGTCGCCGGTCGAGCGTGGCCACGCGCAGCGTCTTGACCCGCTCGGCGACTGCCACGATGGACGCGTCCGTGCCGCCAAGCGGCAGACTCGCATACTGGCGGACCAGGCCGCCCATCCGCTGCAGGTCCTCCGGCGTCAGGCCCGTGACCGTGCCGAACGCGCCCGCCGCCAGGTCATCGAGGAACACAGCCTCAGCCGAGGGTCCGCCAAACCGCTCTATCAGGTAGCAGGCTTCCGCCACCACGGTGGCAGGCACTACCAGGTCCCGGCGGGTGGGCAGGGAGTCGAACCAGGCCCGGCACCTCGCGTGCGCGGAGTCGTTCGGACTGGCGAGGGCGACCAGTGGGCCCGTGTCGACGACAATCACTCGCCGGATTGTGTCACCGGCCGAAGCCCTCGGCGAGGTAGTCGTCAACGTGCGTGGACAGGTCGGCCGGCGCCGCGGTCAGCACGCCGACCGAGGCCGGGTACGGCGGCTCGCCGGAGCCCGCGGGCGTGTACTGGCGCAGCGCGGCCGCCGCGTCGTCGAGCGTCTCCGGCCGGAGCTGGTCGACCAAGCGGTAGAGGTCATCACGCGTCGTCATGCCCCCAGCGTACGCATCTCGAGATGCGCTGGGGTGGGGTCTGCAGGCCGGAGTCCTGGGACGGCACCCCTGGGCGGTTTACGTGGCGGGCGCACTGCCGACCACGGCGGCCGCCGTGCGGACGTCTCGGCGGCGACCCGTGGGGGTGGCCGCTGAGACGCTGCTGGAGCCCACCCTGGTCACGGCCTGCTGAAGTCCCGCACCGGTGCGGCCCGCCCGATTGGAGCACCGCACCGCAACGGTGGCCGCAGCCAGCTGCTCTATCCCACCGACTCGTGCTGCGGATATCCTGGACCTTCCAAGCGTCACGTGACGATTGAGAGGGTCTCCATGGGCACCTGCGCCGTGTGCGGCACTGACCTACCCGCCCAGCGCGGACCCCGCGCCCGTCGCTACTGCTCCCGCGCCTGCCAGGCCAAGGCGTACCGAGCCCGGCAGGAACAGCGGACCAGCCACCGCGCCACGGCTGCCGACGAACAGCGGCTCGCCGCCGAGTACGACGCCGTACCCTCCCGGCAGCTCGCCGACAGCCTCTCCCTCGCCGCTGGCCGAATCGCCGGGGCCCTGACCACCGGGCAAGCCGCCGACGACCACGACCTGGGTATCCTCGCCCGGATCCCGGTCGTCCTGACGGCGCGCGCGCACCAAGCCGCCGCCCTCGCCAACGCGCTGCCCACACTCGGGCCCGCGCCCACCGTGACGGTCCTCAAGCTCGCCACCCCGCCGGAGCCGGACAAGTCGTCACGTGACGATTCAGCGCCCACGCTGACAACCGCGCCCTCGGCCCCCAGGCGCACACGCTCCCCCCAAACCTCACGTGATGATTCGGCACCCCTGCCCACCTGGGACACCACGGCCATCAAGCCAGTGCCGCAACGGCTCCCGAAGAAACGGGCACAAGCCCTCGTCGACGCCGCGGAGCTGGTGCGCGCTCCCGATTACCGGGACAGCCACACGTGGATCCTGCGCAGCGGGGACACACTCCTCGGCTATGTGGTGCCCTCCTACGGCGGCACCAGCCGGTCAGGCCGCAACGGCTGGGCCAGCCGCCTGGGCGGGTCGCCCGGCCCGCGCTGCAGGTCCCGCGACGGGGCGGCGGTCGACCTGGCGGCGCGCTGGCTTCGGGTCGTCACCGCCGCCCCGAACCGCACCCTCACCGGCGACAACTGAATCGACCGGATCCACTGTTACCGCGACTGCGGCGGGAGACCCAAGTCGTCTAGCGACTCCCCGGAGGCCCAGCGCTGCAGCTGACGGCCGTCGAGGAGGTGGACGCCACCCTGGCGGGAGGCCCAGATCACGTCCGCGCGGCTGAAGCCGCCGAGGTGGATGACGACCCGGGTCAAGCGGTCGACGCTGGGTCGTCCCGCATCCCGCAAAGGAGCGGGACGACTCGCGCCCACGTCGTTCTCGCCTGCTGTCGACACGGGTCTGAAAGCGACGTCGAGTTCGCGGCCGCGGCGGTCCCTCGCGTACAGACGCGGGCTCCCTCTCTCCACGGTCAGGTCGACCACGCGCCAGCCGTCACGCCGCAGCATCCGTGCGGCCGCCACAGTCAGGCCCTGGTCATTGAGCCGGGCCAACTCCGCCGCGGTGTAGTGGCCGCCGCGCCGGCGGGCCACGGCTCGGCGCAGACGTATTACTGCGGTCCCGGCGGCCGTGGCCAGGACCAGGCCGAGAACCAGCCCGCCGACGCCGAGCGCGCGGTAGAGCCAGACGAGCAGCAGGACGGGCGCGAGCACGGCCAGACCGAGGCCGACGAACGCGGGCAGCACGTCGCGCAGTTCGGGACCGTACCGGCCCTGGGCCCGCAGCTCGGAGACCGCACGCTGACGCTGGGACCGCCGCGAGCCAGGCACGGGAGGCCGCCTCATCCAGAGAGGTATTGCAGGCCGTCGCCACCGCACCACTAGGGTCAACTCCCTATCACCGCCCTTGTCCCGTCGTGCGGTACAGATACCCGCTCGACCCTGCCTCCCGCCAGCCAGGAACGTTCGGTACGGAACTGACCGATGGCAGTACCGTCGGCCTCGCCCGCGGCAGCACGTGCCTGACCGTGGCGACGTCCAGCCTGAAACGGGGACGAGAACGGGCCGACCGGGCCCTGGCCCTGGCGGAGGTCTGCTGCCACCGGGCCGAGCAGGACGCCGGCCCTCTCGACAGTCCCGCCGTCCGCACCGCTTTCCGCGCGGTCCGTCTCGCTGTCCGGCTCGGACAGCGGGGCCGCGGCCGATGAATCGGCCGAACTGGCCGCCTCCCAGGCGGAGTTCTGCCCCTGCCCCAGGAGGATTCCTTGATCGACCGCGTCCAGGGCTACTACGGATTCACCCGCATCCCCTTCGGCAGGGGCCTGGCCCCCTCCATGCTCCACCAGCACAACTCCCACCGGGAGGCCGCGGCCCGCATCGCCTGGTGCATCAACAACCGGGCGATCGGCGTGGTCACCGGCGAGGTCGGCGCGGGCAAGACCGTCGCCCTCAAGGGCGCCGTCGCTTCTCTCGACCCGGCCCGCTTCACCGTGATCTACCAACCCAACCCGGAGGTCGGCATGCGCGGCCTCTATGACCGCATCGTCACCAGCCTCGGCGGCACTCCGAAATACCAGTCCGCCGCTCTCGCAGCTCAGGGGTCTGCCGCGTTGGCCGCCGAGGTCGACGAGCGCGGCCGCACCCCCGCGGTCGTCATCGACGAGTCACACCTCCTCGATCACCACGAGCTGGGCGCGATCCGCATGCTCACCAACTACGACATGGACTCCACGACGCCGTTCGCGGTGTTGCTGATCGGCCAGCCCACCCTGCGGAAACGGATGAAGCACGGCGTCCTGGCGGCCCTGGACCAGCGAATCTCGATCAGCTACCAGATGCCGACCATGACGAAGGAGGAGACCGCCAGCTACATCAAGCACCACCTGACGATCGCCGGCCGCTGGGACCCGCTGTTCTCCGACGACGCCGTCGACCTGATCCACCTCACCAGCCGCGGCCTGCCCCGCTCGGTCAACAACATCGCCCTGCAGTCCCTCATCGCCGCGTTCGCCGACGAGAAGAGCATCGTCGACGAGTCCTCCACCCGCCTCGCCATCACGGAGACGCACGCGACAGAGTGACCACGAAAGCGACACCGTGAACACGAAGACCCCGGCGGCCTGGCCGCCGGGTCGTTTCACACCATCCCGTCGACAACCAGCACGTCGCCCTCATGCACATATTCAGCGTCGCTCAACACCACGGCACGGACGTTCTCCGCGATGGCGCCGTGGTCCGCCACACCTGCGACGAGACCAGCTGCCAAAACCCCGACCACTGGATGGCCGGATACCGGCTCGCGAACATCATGGACTTCCAGGCCCGCCGCAACCTGTCCGGGCACGCGCTCGCAGACGTACGCAGCGCAGCCGGCCGAGCCGTCGCCGTCCGGGACGCCATCCTGGCCGCCGCCCCGGGGACGGAAGCCGACGCCATCGCGGCCGCGCTCGCGGCCGGACACCCCTTCGGAGACCACCAAGACACCCTGTGGTGAGCCCGTGGGCCGGGCGCCGTAACGGGGGTAAGGCGTGACGAGAGGCCTGCGTGTCGTGGGCCGACGAGCTCGAGGTCTCCCTCCCGCCGGCGAAACCGGCTGCCCCGCCGTGCGGTGACCATGCACATGGTGCGTCGCAGGTTCGAGGTCCGATCGTTGCCGCGGCAACGGAAGCCGGCCCCCTCTTGGGCTGAGATACCTCGGCATAGCCACGAGCCCTTCAGTGAGGTGGTCTGCACACCTCGACCGCGAACCGGACTATTCGCTGTTGATTGGTCGTCTGCCTTGCCCGGTCGGCTGTTTTGGGTAACCGCTCGTGAGAGTGTGATGACAGTTCATCGACAAGGTCTGGGGAGGACTGCGACGCGTGGCCGGGGGACCGAGGAAAGCTCCAGTGACGTTCACCCGCGCCCACCGCATTTTGATCGCGGTGGTCGTGACCGGTGCGGCCATCATCGCCAGCATCGGTTTCGCGGGTTCCTACGCGGCCGTCCGTGAGCTGGCCATCAAGAAGGGCTTCGGGAACTTCGCTTACGTCTTCCCGATCGGCATCGACGCTAGCATCTGCGTTCTCCTTGCGCTGGACCTGCTCCTGACCTGGATCCGTATCCCCTTCCCGCTGCTGCGCCAGACGGCGTGGTTGCTGACGGCGACGACGATCGCGTTCAACGGCGCGGCGGCCTGGCCGGACCCGCTGGGCGTGGGCATGCACGCGGTGATCCCGC
>NZ_JAYWVC010000293.1:0-7387 GCF_036281785.1 Streptomyces chiangmaiensis
GAGGCGGCGCGCGCCCGTGCCGTGCGCGGGCCTTGATGAAGTAGGGAAAGTCTTATCCCGCTGGGATGAGCCGCCTGCCGTCGTGGCTTCGGACGTGTGGGCCGTTGCCGTCCAAGGCGTCCAGGAGTCGGACTGCGAAGACTTCGGCCATGCGCTTGCTGACCTCGTCGGGCGTGAGCCATTCGACCGCGGTGGACTCGGTGGACGTGCGCTCGGTGCCGCCCGAGGGCTTGCAGCGGAAGACCAGAGCCACGATGCCCCGCGTCGTGTTTTTGTAGACCCCGGTGAGTTCGTCGACCTCGACGTGGATGCCGGTCTCTTCCAGGACCTCGCGGGCGACGCCGGCCTCGGGGGTCTCGTTGAGTTCGAGTACGCCGCCGGGGAGCTCCCAAGTGCCGTTGTCCGCTCGGCGGATCGCCAGGAGGCGTCCGTCCTCGCGCACCACTACTCCGGCCACGGACACGGAGTGCAGCGGCGTTGACTGGCCTTCCCTGGCACTGTTACTCATGTACAGGAGCATAGGAGGAAGAGAAGGACTATGGGAACAGCGGTAGGAGGTGAGAGGGCCGTACCTCGGTACGTGCAGATCGCCGAGGAGATCGTGCAGCAGATCCGGGCCGGTGTCCTCAAGCCTGGTGAGATGGTGCCGAGTGAGTCGGAGCTGGTGGACCGCTACGGCGTCTCGGGCGGCACGATTCGCAAGGCCATGGTCGAGGTACGCGCGAGCGGGCTTGTCGAGACGCGACACGGCAAGGGCTCGATCGTGAAGGATCGCCCGCCTGTACGGCATCGCTCCTCCGACCGCTTCCGGCGCTCGCACCGCCAGGGCGGCAAGGCCGCGTACCTCGCAGAGTCCGCGCAGTCCGGCGCCACGGCCAAGGTCAGCGTCCTCTACATCGGCCCGATGGAAGCCCCCGAGGATGCTGCCGAGCGACTGGGCGTCTCGGCCGGCACCCAGGTGCTCGCCCGGCGTCGCCTCTACTTCCGCAACGGCACCCCCGTCGAGACCGCGACGTCCTATCTCCCGTGGGATGTCGTCAAGGACATCCCCGAGCTGTTCGCCGAGAACCCCGGCGGCGGTGGCATCTACGCCCGACTCGAAGACCACGGGCACGAGTTCGCGGAGTTCGTCGAAACGCTGCAGGCGCGTACGGCCTCCAAGGCGGAGGCGTCGGAACTGGCACTCAGCCCCGGTGCTCCGGTGGTCCACCTGATCCGTGAGGCGCGCACGACCGAGGGCCGTGTGGTGGAGGTCTGTGACACGCTCATGGCCGCTGACCAGTTCATCTTCGAGTACCGGATCCCTGCTGCCGACTGACGCAGACTCAACTCTCCTCAGCCCGTCGCGAGTTCTTCATCGCGACGGGTTGACTCATGTATAGGAGTCAGGCACTCTTCTTCGTGTCACTCATGTACATGAGTGACGGAGTCCAACCCCTGTAGAGGAGTGACCAGCTGTGCGTCAGATTCCCGTCGACACCTCCGCGGCGACCGTGATGGTCGCCAAGACCCCCCAGCCCAAGGTCAAGGACCGCCGGACCGGTGAGATCGCCACCGATGCCGAGACCGGGGCGAAGTTGATGACCGTGGACGTGATGTTCGCGGCGAACGATGAGGTCGAGATCCTGTCCGTCACCGTCCCCGAGCCCGGCATCTCCGGTGAGCTGGCCATGGGCACCCCGGTCGCGCTGACGGGCTTGATCGCCCGGCCGTGGGAGAACGACTTCAACGGCCAGAAGCGGCACGGCATCGCCTTCCGCGCGGTCGCCGTCACCTCGCTCGCCGCCGGCTCGGCGAAGGCGGCCTGATCATGACCGGGTTCACGGTCGCGTTGGTGCTGGTCGCTGCTGCTGCGGGTCTCCTGCGGTGGCGGCGCCCGGCCTGGTACTGGCTGACCTTCGGGGTCACCCTCGCCTCGATCCGGGTCCTGGTCCGCTATGCCACGGTCATGGACGCCTGCGGCCTGACCGTTGCCCCGTCACGGTGGCGGCTGGCGTTAGCCCGGGCCACCAACCGGCCCGCCCCGGAATCCCGCCCGCCGCGCATCCTCCTGCTGCGCCCGACCCGCACCGGCCTGCTCCTGCGGCTGAAGCTGCGGCCCGGTCAGGACGCCTTCGACGTCGCCGCCGCCTCCGACCGGCTGCGCCACTCCTTCTCCATGTACGGCGTCACCTCGCGGGAGGTCCGCTCGGGTGTGGTGGAGGTGCGGATGACCGGCTACGACGTCCTCAAGCGGGTGCAGATGCCCGCCACGACCGTCACCCGCCCCATGCGGGTCCCCGTCGCCCTGCGCGAGGACGGCTCGATCCACTACCGCGACTACCGGGCGATACCCCACGCCCTCACCCTCGGCGCCACCGAGTCGGGCAAGTCGGTGTACCAACGCAACCTGGTCGCCGGACTGGCCGCCCAGGATGTCGCCCTGGTCGGGATCGACTGCAAGCAGGGGGTCGAACTCTTCCCGCTGGCCCGCCGGTTCTCCGCCCTGGCTGACAACCCCGACACCGCCGCCGACCTCCTCGACGCCCTCGTGGCTCGCATGGGGGAGGTGTACCAGCTCATCCGCGCCGAGCAACGCATCACTGCCGACATCCCGGACGCGGAGATCGCCGCCGACATCTGGGACCTGCCCGACGACATCCGCCCCACGCCCGTGGTGGTGCTGGTGGACGAGGTTGCCGAACTGGCCCTGTTCGCCTCGAAGGAGGAGGAGAAGCGGCGGGAGCGCATCGTCACCGCCTTGGTCAGGCTGGCTCAGCTCGGGCGTGCGGCCGGTATCTACTTGGAGATCTGCGGGCAGCGCTTCGGCTCCGAACTCGGCAAGGGCATCACCATGCTCCGCGCCCAGCTCACCGGCCGCACCGCCCACCGCGTCAACGACGAAACCTCCGCCAACATGGCCTTCGGCGACATCTCCCCGGACGCCGTCCTCGCCGCCATCCAGATCCCCGCCGACATGCGCGGCGTCGCCGTCGCCGGTGACTCCACGGGCGGCTGGCACCGCATCCGCGCCCCGCACACCTCCCTGCGCCAGGCCGTGAACGTCTGCAACGGGTATGCCGATCGGACCCCGGACCTGCCCGAACTGGCGCCGTTCCGACCCTCGTTGCCCGGCATCTCCTCGGCTCCGGTGCCGCTGTCCAAGGCTGCCCCGGCGACGGCCTGACCCTCCCTGCCCTGCGGTTGACGTGACCGTCTTCGCGCCAGGTCCCTACCCCTCCATGCCTCATACCAGGAAGGAGTCACGATGAGCCGCCCCGCACTCCGCATCGATGCCGTGCTGGTCCAGGCCGTCATTGCCGGGGCGCTGTCCTTCGCCCACCTGCACGACTTGGCCGCCGCTGCCGGGCAGGCCGGGTGGAAGGCGTGGGCCTACCCGGTCAGCGTCGACCTGCTCCTGGTCGCCGCCTGGCGACGCCTCCGCAGCGACGGCCCCTCCCGGCTGGCCTGGTCCTGGTTTGTGATCGCCCTGTTCGCGTCACTCGGCGCCAACATCGCCACCGCCGGATTCCTCGACCTGGCCAACCCGCCCGCCCTGCTCCGGCTCGGCATCGCCGGATGGCCCGCCCTCGCCTTCCTGGGCGGCACTCTCCTCGCCCACTCCAATGGACACCAGGAGCCGCATCTGCCGGCACCCGTGGCCCCGGACCCTGCACCCCGCGTCGAGCCCGAGCCCGTCAGCGCTCCAGAGCCCGAGCCCGTATCGGTCGAGCAGGCCCCGGTCCTTCCGGCTGCCGACCCGGTGCCTGCGGTTCCGGCGGTGCTCGTCGAGCACGCACGCAAGGTCGCCGACGACCACCGGGCCCGCACCGGTACCCGAATCGACACCGACACCCTGCGCGCCCGCCTCGGCGTCCCGCCGCCGCTGGCCGACGCCATCGCCGCCCAACTCGCCTAACCCCGAAGGGAGAACCACCGACCATGCCTGCCCGTGACCAGTTCCACTCTGTGATGCGGATCGGCCCGGTGCAGATCGGCACCCACCGCGACCGCAACGGCCAGACCAAGCACGCCGCGGTGTGCACCAACGACCGGTGCGGCTGGTCCGCCGACTACTCCAGCTCCTCCGCCGCCCAGCTCGCCGCCCGCACCCACCGCTGCCACGCCCGCTAGGAGACAAGCCCATGCAGGTTCCGCTCTGGCTCGCCCTGATCGTCGTCGGCTACCTCGGCGTCAAGCTCATCCGCCCACCTGCCTGGCTCGTGGCCGTGCTCCTCCTGGGCGGCTTCCTCCTCGCCGACAGCGTCCTCGCCCCCGCCATCGACAGCTTCATCAAGTAACGCCCACCGAGAGGAGATCCACCGTGCTCCGCCCCAAGGTCCCCACCAACCCGATGCCGACCGGCCTCGTCACCCCGCCCGCCGTCATCGAGCCAGCCACCGTCGTGCAACACCCGGTAGCCCCCGCACCCGTGCCGGTGGCCCCGGCCCGGCCCATCGTCCAGCTCACGCCCGGTGCCGTGATCGCGCTCGTGGGTGGTGGCACGGCCGTGGTCCTGGTCGTCGGCGCCGTCGTCGTCTCCATGCTCCTCGCCGTCGCCATCACCGGCGCCTCGCTCGCCATCTGCGCCCTGGTGATCCGCTCCCTGATCACCGCCGACGCCAAGCGGCGCTGACCGGCCCCCGGGCGGCCCTGATACCGCCAAGCATCCACCGCCCGGGAGCCATGCCCCCATCCGATCCCGTGGAACCGGAAGGAACCCCAGCATGACCGACCGCACCACAACGGCGCCCCGCATCTGCCCCAACTGCGACGGCTTCGCCTCCGCCGCCATCACCCTCGGCGGCCGCAACGCCCGCGGCCAGCTGCGCACCATCACCGCCCACTGCCCCGCCTGCAACGGCACCGGCATTGCCCCCACCCGCCGCAACCGGGAGGGCGCCCGTGCCTGAGCAGCTGCTCGACCCGACCACCCTCGGCGACTTGCTGAGGGTGGCCTCGGCCGACGACTACCACCGCTGGGAAGACCAGATCCGCCGCACCGGCGGCTGCGCCGACCCCATCCACCTGACCGGATGGACCCTCCACAAAGACAAGACCACCGGCGAGACCCTGCACCACTACAGCACCGAGAACGAGCCCGGCGGACGCCTCCGGATCGCGTGCGGCAACCGGCGTGCCTCCCGCTGCCCCGCCTGCGCATGGACCTACGCGGGCGACACCTACCACCTCATCCGCGCAGGCCTGGCCGGAGACGACCGCCGCGACATCCCCGCCACCGTCCGCGACCACCCCCGCGTCTTCGCCACCCTCACCGCCCCCTCCTTCGGCCCCGTCCACAACCGGCCCGACCGAGGCGCCTGCCGCTGCGGCACCCGTCACACCACTGACGACCCCGCCCTCGGCACGGCCCTGGACCCGGCCACGTACGACTACGCGGGCGCGGTCCTCTTCAACAACCACGCAGGGCAGCTGTGGATGAGGTTCACCACCCGTCTCCGCCGGGAGATCGCCGCCCGGGCCAGCCTCACCCGCCGTGAACTCCCTGACCACGCCCGTCTGTCGTACGGCAAGGTTGCCGAGTTCCAGAAACGCGGTGCTGTGCACTTCCACGCCGTGATCCGCATCGACGGACCGGAAGGACCGGACACCCCGCCCCCGGCCTGGGCAACGGTCGAACTCCTCGCCGACGCGATCCGCGCCGCCGCCGCGCACTCCTACACCTCAGTCTCGGTGCCGGCCGCTGGCGACCAGCCCGCCCGCACCTTCCGCTGGGGCACCCAACTCGACGTACGCCCCGTGAAAGCCTTCGGCGACGGCTCCGACATCACCGAACAGGCCGTCGCCGCCTACGTCGCCAAGTACGCCACCAAAGCAGCCGAGACCACCGGGACCCTGGACCGCCGCATCGGCGAACTCGCCGAACTCGACCGCCACGCCGTGCCCGACCACGCCCGCCGCCTCATCGAAGCCTGCAAGCTCCTGGATTCGCTCTACCCGGACCGCCGCCTCTGGGCCTGGGCCCACATGCTCGGCTTCCGCGGCCACTTCTCCACCAAATCCCGCCGCTACTCCACCACCCTCGGCGCCCTCCGCCAGACACGCGCCGACTACCGCGCCGCAGAAGAACGCGAATCCCTCGGCCTGGACGACGTCGAACCGGACACCGTGCTCGTCCTGGCCGACTGGCAATACGCCGGCCACGGCCACACCCCCGGCGAATCCGCCCTCGCCGCGTCGATCGCTCGCGACCTCCAGCTCAACCGCGACACCGCCCGCGAAGCCCTGCGCGACCAACTGGCCCTGGAAGGAGCCGCAGCATGACGACCGCAACCGCAGAGCTGCTGACTGTCCCGGAAGTCATGGCCCGGCTCAAGCTCGGCCGCTCCACCGTCTACGACCTGATCCGCTCACGCCGCCTGGTCTCCATCACCATCGGCCGCGCCCGCCGCATCCCCGCCGATGCCGTACGGGACTTCATCACCCACGAGACCGAGGGGGCCGCCGCCTGATGCCTGGACAGCGCAAGCGAAACCCCAACGGCGCGGGCACCATCACCAGGCGCAAGGACGGTCGCTTCCAGTGCGCGGTCTACGTTCTCCAGCCGGATGGCACCCGCGCCCGCAAGTTCGCCTACGGCAAGACCTGGGCAGAGTGCGACGCCAAGCGACGGGAGCTGCTGGACAAGGTGGAGGCCGGCGTCCCGGTACCCACCCGGTCGGCCAAGCTCGCCGAGTGGCTGCCGTACTGGCTGGACCACTTCATCAAGCCCAACCGCAAGCGGACGACGTACAACAAGTACGCCATGCACGTGCGCCTCTACCTCGTGCCGCTGCTCGGTACCAAGAGCCTGGAGGCATTGGGGCCCCGCCACGTGCGGACTTTCGTCGCCGAGGTCTCGCGCCTCGCTTCCCCGGCCACGGCCAAAGAGGCACACCGCGTGCTGAGGACCGCCCTCGCCGCGGCCTGCCGTGAGGAACTGGTGACGCGCAACGCCGCCTCGCTCGTGGAGGCCCCGAAGGTGCCCCGTCGTGACCTGTCTCCGTGGGACCTGGACGAGACGCTGGCGTTCCTGGAGCAGGCACGCAGCGACCCGCTGTACGCCGCCTTCGTCCTGGCGGTCTCCATGGGCCTACGGCGCGGCGAGATCCTGGGGCTTCGCTGGTCGGATGTGGACCTCGAGCATCGCGTGTTGCGGGTCAGCAAGCAGGTGCAGCGTGTGGGTGGGGAGCTCTACGAGGACACCACCAAGAGCGGCCGGGCGCGCCCCTTGCCCCTCCCCCTGATCTGCCTTGCGGCGCTCCGTTGGCACCGGATGCGACAGTCGGATGCGGCGCGGCGCAAGGGAGTGGAGCTCTCCCCGTCCTCGTACGTCTTCACCACCCGCACCGGCCGCCCGATCGACCCGCAGAACGTCAACCGGTCGTTCTTCCGCATCACGGCCGCA
>NZ_JAYWVC010000294.1:0-7369 GCF_036281785.1 Streptomyces chiangmaiensis
GCTTCGCCCTCGGCGGGGGGTGCTTCGGCCTCCTCAGCTGAAGTTGTCGTGGTCGTTGTCGTAGTTGTCGTAATGGTTGTTGTGGTTGCTGATTCCTTGGGAGCTTCTACCTCTGTCCCTTCGACCGTAGTCGGCTCCCGCTCGATGTCGCTCACGTGTTCTCTTCCTTCCCGTACTGGCAAGTGGGAAGAGGCTTAAAGCAGTGCCAGACAATGCCTGGCTAAGTAACCATCAGGATTCTCGGAATTCAGTACCCATACTGTCACTAATCACAAGATTTAGTGCTTCCTGAGCGTATGTCTTTGAGACCACTGGTCGGGTGGTCCAAGGGAGTCTCACCCCCGGTGTAGCGGCGATCAAGGTGAAGCTGCAGGTTGCGTCCCTGCCGGCCCATCTCGACGCCGCCGATGACCTGACTGCTCGTCAGGTAGAAGCGGCCGTCGCGACCGCCGTCGTGAGGCCGGGGCCTGGCCTCGATGAAGACCGCGTCCGTCTGCTCTTGAACCTGCAACATCATCGAGGGGTTCCTTGCGCATAGCCCCCGGGGCTGACGGAGGCTCCCAGTCGATTCCCTACGCCAACCCGGTCTGCGCCCGTGACTGTGAGGAGTGCCGGGGGTGGGGGACCGTGGTCAATGGCGAGGGGGAACACGAGCTTTGCCTCAAGTGCCAGAGGGACGTGGTCCAGGCTGAGCCGGACGCACGTTCGCCGCGGGCCCGGGACGAGGGTGTCCGGCCTGGCCGGTCCAGAGGTGTTGACTCGGGTGATTGACGGCACCGTGACTCTGCTCGCGGGCGTGGCGTTGGTCCCGGTGACACGCGCGTCACCGGCGTGACTTGCGGGTTGCCGGTTCTCTTTCCGGTCTGGGACGGGGCTGGACAGGTCAGTTCCGGGAGCGCCCTGTCATGGCCGACAGTCCCTGGTCTTCCTTCTCGGAGTCCAGGGGGTGTCGGCTACGGGTTTCTGAACCCAGTCGTTGTCTCCCGGTGTGGCGATGTTGGAGAGGGTCAGCCTCTCCTCTGTGAAGGCCGCCCGCGCCAGCAAGGGCGCGGTCACTGCGCCGGACTTCCGAAATCCCTCGGACGGATCAAGCCGTGTCTGATCAATGGCGTGATCGTTGTCTCCCGGTAGGAGGGCAGGCATGAGTCACTGGGTGTACGTGCTCTCAGGTTATCCCGATTCCGGGACCTTTCAGCAGCTCGTGACCGAGGGCGAACTGGGCACTGTCGTGGTGCGGGAACGCTCCGGTGGCCGGGGCATCGTGGACGGGTTCGTGCGGGAGAACGTCTACGAGCTGATGATGGTGGCCTGCTTCCGGTGGGTGGCCAGCGGAGAACCGTCCACGGTGATGCCAGCACTGAGGGAGGCTTCCGGACTTCCGCCGACGCCCGACGGGACGTGCTGGCCGTAAGCGTGGGCAGCGGGCCGGAAAACGGCGGTGAAGAACGGGCCCAGCCTGAGATCTGCGATCGGTGCGGGACCATGATCGCGGAGAGGAGGGAGTACGCGTTCGTGCGGGACTCCTCGGCGATCTACTGGCATGACCGGCAGGCGCATGGTCGTCGTGTGCCCGGCCGAGCACCTGGAACAGCTCGTTGGGGAGTACAAACGTCGGCCGTTCGTCGAGGGACGCGACCCGAAGGACCCAGGACAAATCTAACGAGCCGTTAGCCTGCCTCGTCGTCCGACACCCGCCTTGCTTCCCGCCGGCTTCGGAAGTCACTCGATAGGGGTGGCTCCCGTTCTCGTTGCCGATCAAGAACCTGTGAGGAGTCCACTACCTTCACGAACGGAGCAGGTGGCTCATGATCAACCTGCCCGAGTGGCCCTCATTCACCGGTCGAAAACAGCCCGGGCGATGTTCTGGCATTCCGGGGAGGTCAGCGTGGATGAGACGACGGCGAGGGCGCCCACGGAGATCGCGACCATCAGGCAGGATGCGGCCACCAGCGTAGGCCCTTCGCCACCAGCGCCATGCTGGTAACCGCAGGGTTATGTCACTGCTCCACTTGCCCCCGGCCGTGCGGCGTACCTGACAGGCTGTGGCTTCTCCCCTGCTCTGAATCTCGCCGCCGTGCGCCCACGGGCTGGAGACGGCCTTCGCATTCGCAGCGCATCGAGCAGCCGCCCGTCCCGACGTTGCTGTGGCGCGAATGCATCGACACCCGGCATGGTGCGCCGCGCGAGCAGGGACCGCGACCGATCGGCGACTGCAGCCGGAGGGCCGAGCCAGACGGTGGGACCTCAGTGGCCAGGTCCGTTTGCCGGTTCGAGCCGGGTTACATCGAATTCCACCCGGACATCATCGGCCAGCCGTAGTGCGCCCAGAAACGCGGTGTAGGGCTTGATTCCCCAGGTGGACTGCGTGACGGTCGCCCAGCCGCGGACGAGTCCGTCGCCGTTGCCCTTCCCATGTACCGTCACAGGGCGGGTGCGGTCCTTGATGGTGAGCTCCCCGGTGATCTCGAAGGACTGCGGAGTCCCCCTGATGCCAGTGGAGCGGAAGTTGATCACGGGGTGCGCTGCGGTATGCAGCAGGGCCTTGTCCCCCAGGGTCCGTTTGATCTCGGCCCGGTCGGTATCGGTGAGCGGTTTCAGCCCACCCGCTCCCTCCCGGACTTCCAGCGAATCCGCCTCAACGGTCACATTCACCCATGACCTGTCGGGGTCGCCTGCGGCAATCACCGCCTCGCCGGACCACCGGGTTACCTCGATCGTGAGGTCGTGCCCCGCCTTGCGGCCCAGCCCGGCGCGACCAGTCTTGATCAACAATCGGCCGGTCGACGGCCCCAGCCAGTATCTTCCGTCTGTCAGCGTCACAGCGCCCGAGAGTATGGGGCGGAAGCAGCCGAGCGGTCGAGGCAGCGCGGTCGGCGTGTCCCACATTCCACCGCCCCGGCGCGATGGGGCCCGCGGGCACGCTCGGCCGGGCGCTTAAGAGACGGCTGCCCGGCGCCTTGCGCATCGGCTCCCCCATCCTGGCCGGCGCTTCGCGGCTGTGGGACGAGCAGGGTGCCATCGAGTACTCCGAGCGGTGCCTGCCCTACCGGCTGACCATCGGCTGGCCAGGCGGGGCGGCGAGCAGATCCCCCGGGCGCAGCACACTGGAGCTGAGGGCCGCCTTTCCTCTCTCGAGGAGGTGCCGGCGATGATGCGGAGGACACATCGTACGGCGGTGCGCTGCTGGCGCCTGCGGCGCAACCCGCTCCGGCGGCGCAGTGACGTCGTCGAAGCGTGGGTGGTGCTCATCGCGTGGGCGCTCGCCGTCGTGGGCGGTGTGCTGGCCGGCGTGGTGTCCGCGAGCGCGGTCGCGTCGGGCCTTGCCCGGGAGCGGGCCGGGCAGCAGAAGGTTTCGGCCGTCGTCACCCAGGACACGGCGGACGACGGGCCCGCCCGAACGTTGGAATTCCCACAGATACGCGCCACCGTAAGCTGGACGGCACCGGACGGCTCCGTGCACCACCGGGCGGACCCGGGTGCCGCCAAACGCCGGCGTCGGGACCCGCATCACCGTCTGGACCAACGGGCAAGGCGCACTGGTCTCCGCTCCGCTCTCCCCCGCGAAGGCTGCCTTCCGAGCGACGGTCGTGGGCGGGCTGGCCGTGGCAGGCGCGGGCGCCTGGAGCGTACGGTGCGCGCAGTGGCGGCATCGATGCGGGAGAAGATCAGGTCGCTCATCTCGGCGACAGGCCCGAGCCACTGCACTGCGGGCGTGGCCAGGGCGGCCGGGTAGCTGGCCGCGGCATAGTTTGGCCAGCCGGTAGACGTGGAAACCGTGCTCGCGCAGCGGGCCTGCGTGAACCAGTCAGAGCACACGCCCGAGCTGCCTCCGCGCTGGCTGGGATACCAGGACTCAAACCTGAACTGACGGAACCAGAAACCGTCGGGCTGCCAATTACCCCATATCCCAAGTGCCCCGAAGACCGCGGGAGCTCGGCCAGTCGGGTGTTGCCTCACCGCGTAGCGCTGTACGGCCGTGCCTAATCTATGCACGTTCTCCGTGATGCTCGGTGATATGTGCAGGGAGTGTCGTTCAGAATCTTGGAGGTGTGGCGGCGAACAACGCCCGGTGGTCGCCTCATAGCCCCCGGCCGCCGACACCAGACAGTGAGTGTGTGCCGCCCGCACGGTTGTCGGCCACCTCCAGCAGCTCATCCTGCCGCGTCCCCGGCCGGTTCGCCGGTCGCCGGATCCGATCGGGGGGAATCTCCCTTCCGGGCGGCTCGCCCGATTGCGGGCGGAGCGACGTCACCATAGCTTCAGCGCGTCGGAATCATTCTGAAAAAGCCAACATTGTCCTCCCATGTTGGCTTTCCCATGGCATCGAACGGAGAGCATTCATGTCGGTGATGACCGCTACCCCGCCCCTGCAGCAGTTCGGCCAGCAGATCGCCGGGCCGCAGCAGCAGCTCGCGCAGGTGGTCCAGCAGGCGATCCAGCAGGCCTGCCAGCAGGCGAGCCAGCAGGTCGCGCAGCGCATGCAGCAGACGCTGCAGCAGATCCAGCAGGTCCAGCAGCAGCTGCAGCAGCAGGGCCTGGCCCCCCAGGCTCACCCGTACCTGGCTGTCGCGCTGGACCGCACGCTGCGCCAGGGCGTGCGTAGCGCGGTGGAGCAGGCCGTGCAGCAGGCGCTGCCGACCACGATCCTGGCTCTGGTGCAGCAGAGCCAGCCCGGCCAGCAGCTGTGGGGCGGCGGCTTCGGCCAGCCCCAGTTCGGCCAGCAGCCATTCGGCCAGCCGTACCCGCAGCAGCAGTACCAGCAGCCCGGCTTCGGCTTTGGCCAGATCGGTCAGCCCTTCGGCATCGGCTGATGCGAGGCGGCGCGCTGTGTGGTGTGCCCGGGGCTGATTCCCGGGCACACCGCACAGTGCAAGCGCGAGCCGTCATCCAGATCAGAAGCTCACAGACCGATGCAGGCGTGGTGAAGGTGGACGTGATGGTCAAGGACAGGCCCGGAAACAGGCCCCGGAACAACCGCCAGAGTGAAGCGGAGGGTGTGGGGGCCGGCGGGAAGGGCCCCGAGGAGGAGGCGGCGCCGCGTAAGAAGGGTGCACCGTCACCGATCGCGGTACAGCCGCGCCGACGGCGGTTCATGGTGGCACCGCTGCCGCAGCATCTGCTCCCGCCGGGAGTGCCCGAACTGAGCATGGACGTGGTGTGCGACCAGCTGGAGCGGATGCCCGAGGTCACGGTGGTCCGCAGACTCACCCCGTCGGAGAAGCTGCAGTCCACGGGACTGCAGCCCTCCTGCCCCGAACTCGTGGTCGTCGAAGCGGCCGAGGACCAGGTTCCAGCGATGCGGACGCTGCACGTGCACATCGAACCGGACCTGCCGCTGTCCGCAACCGCACCCGCCGCCATGCCGGCAGCAGGGATGCTGCCGCTGCGCGACCCGGGGCTGGTCACACCTCTGGACAAGCCCGTGGAGATCTCGCTGCGCGTGTGCGGCCCGGACGGCGAACCGCTGGCCGCCGCCGGGGTGTTCCTGATCGGAGCGACCTGGCCCAGCCAGGGCATCACCGCCGCCGACGGGACGGTCACCCTGACCCTGGCGACGGAGACCGCACAGTCCATCCAGCACCTGTACGTCCGGCCCATGGGCGACTACACCGACCGCTGGATCCACCGCCCCGACCTGTCGGCGACCCAGGAAAACCTCGTCACCCTCACCCCGCTGGCCAAGGTCTACCCCGGGCTGGAGGAACGCCAGAGTTACGGCTGGGGCCAGCAGGCGATGCGGCTGGACCGGCTACCGCCCACGTACCGCGCCTTCGGCATCAAGATCGCACTCATCGGTACGGGCGTGAGCATCGACCACCCCGACCTGAAGGACCGGGTGCGCTCCGGCGCCGACCTCGTGCGCGACACGAAGGAGGGCTGGGCCCACGACCCGGTCGGCACCGGTACCCACGCGGCTGGCGTCATCGCCGGGGCGGACACCGGCAAGGGCGTCATCGGCATCGCCGTCGACGCCGAGCTCGAGGTCTGCCAGGTGATGCCCGACGGGCATTTCAGCGACCTGATCGCCGGCTTGGACCACTGCATCGAGCGCGAGGTCGACATCGCCCACATCCAGGTGGCAACCCCGTACCCCTCGGCGCTGGTCTCCCGCAAACTCGCCGACGCCACCGCGGCGGGGATCGCCTGCATCGCCCCGGCGGGCGACAACGGCGGACCGGTCGCCTTCCCCGCCTCGCTGCCCACCGTGTTCGCCGTGGGCGCGCTGGGGGCCTTCGGCACCTACCCACCCGACACCTCCCAAGCCACCCACGTGGGGCCGCAGTTGAGCCCGGAAGGGCTGTTCGCCGCGCCCTTCAGCTGCCACGGCCCCGGAGTGAATGCGGCCGCCCCCGGCGTGTCGGTCCTCTCCTGCGCCCCCCGGGGCGGCTACACCGCCCTCGAGGGCACCAGCACCGCCTCCGCCCACGTCGCAGGCCTGGCCGCGCTCGTGCTCGCCCACCACGAGGACTTCCACGGCCAGCTGCAGCCCCGCGGACCCGGCCGGGTGCAGCACCTGTTCGAAATCATCGCCGCCAGCTGCCGCCCACTGGCCGCCCCGGGAACACTGGACGCGGCCCGCACCGGGCGCGGCCTGCCCGACGCCCTCACCGCCCTCGGCCTGGCCCCCGGCACGCAGCTCGCCCCGGCCCTGTCCCCCTTCGCCCCCTCCATGACCGGATAGATCCCTCCTGCGGCCTGCAAAGCCGGACATCCACTGGGGCTACGGCCTCCCGATCGGCGGCGTGTACCGGGGAGGGTGACGGTGGCGTGGTCCCGCAGCCTGTGGCGGGCACCCGCAAGGGGGGAGAGGTTGCCGCCGGGCACGTAGGCGGCGCACGCCGGTGGTATCCGCTGGTGACGGCCCCCGGCCAGGGATCGGCTGATGAGACGTTCGATGGCAAGGGAGGAGCAGGTGGCTCAGCAGGTTCGTGAGGTCATGACCGACCAGCCCCTCGTGGTGGGCCCAAGCAGGTTGGTGCAGCAGATCGCCACCGTGATGCGGGACGAAAATATTGGCGCCGTGCTGGTGGTCGACAACGGCCGACTGCGCGGGCTGGTCACCGACCAGGACCTGATCATGTGCATTCTTGCCGACGGCAGCAACGGGACCAGTCGGACCGTGGCCGAGGCGTGCAGCGGCGAGCTGATCACCGTCGCCCCCGACGACGATGTCGGCAGAGCCGTGCAGCTGATGCGGTCCAAGGCGCTGCGCTGGCTCCCGGTCGTCGACAACGGCCGACCGGTCGGCGTCATCGCCCTGGGCGACCTCACCGCGGAACGCGACCCCGACTCGCCATGACGCCCCAGCGCCCCGACCTCGCTGCGGATCAGCCCGGGCTGGAAACGGACGGCGAGATCGCCGCGGCGT
>NZ_JAYWVC010000295.1:0-7335 GCF_036281785.1 Streptomyces chiangmaiensis
ACGCTTGATCACACCGTTCCAGCTGGAGGAGTCGGCGAAGGCACCGTGCACCAGCACCACTGTGGGCTTGATCTCCGCCGGACGGTGCGCGGTGTTCGCGGCCCCGGCCGGAGCCGTGGTGGCCGCCACGGTCAGTGCGGCGGCACCGGCGACAGCGCCCAGCAGGGCGGCGGGCTTGCGGGTGCGGCGGAAGACGGACTTCAGGCTCATGGTGGCTCTCCTTGAGAAGTAGACGGTGACGCCGGTTGGTTGACCGCCCGGTCGTTGCCCCTCTCGGGGCGACATCGAGAAAACTAGCGCACACTTTCCTTGTACACAAGTTAAGTGGGTGCGATGTGTAGGCGAGTGGGCCCAGAGCTGGGCAGCGCGCCGAAGTGCGGTCCCGCTGGGGCTGTCAGCTCAGGCCAGGACAGTGCGGGCAAGGAAGTGCCGTCTTGGAGGTGAGCCGTGTCCGTCATGCCGTAGGCCCCATTGGCAGCCGACCCGGGCACCGTCGATCGGTACGGGGCGCCGCGATCGCCGCCGCGACAGCCCTGTCAAGCACCACCACCGGCTCGGCGACGTTCTCGTTCCCGTTCCCGGTGACGCTGTACGGCAGGACGTACCGGTCGGCCACCGCCACCACCGAGGGGACACTCAACTTCGGCACCTCCAGCACCAGCAGCGCCAACACCACCCTGCCGAACGGGGCCAACCCGAACGGATCGCTCTACCCGTTCTGGGACAACATGACGGTGGACGCCGAGGCGGGCGTCTACTGGGCGGCCCGCGGCACCGCGCCGCACCGCCAGATCGTTGTCGAGTGGCGCAACGTGCGCTTCTCCTCCGCGGCCACCAGCCGCGTCACCTTCGCCGCGGTGATCGGTGAGGACGGCTCGGTGTCGTACCACTACAAGGACATCGGCACCGGCAACTTCGAGGACGGGGACGGCGCCACCATCGGCCTCGAGAACGAGACCGGCACCGACGCACTGCTGTTCTCCTACAACCAGCCGGCCGTCACGGACGGCATGAACATCTTCTTCCGGACCACCAAGACCGGTGTGGTCTCCGGTACGGTCACCGACGCCAACGACGGCGAGGGGGTCGGCGACGGCACCGTAACCGTCAGCAAGGACGGCGCCGCGATCGCCACCGCCACCACCGGCGCCGACGGCCAGTACCTCGTGTCCGTGCCGGCCGGAGCCGAGGCCACCGAGTACGACGTGACGGTCACGGCCGACCACTACTCGACAACCACCAGCCGAAGCTCGGTCACGGCCGCCGGTATCAAGGTCGCCGACGCGGTCCTCACCACCGGCGTGGTCACGGCCGGCACCGGGACCTACGAGCTGATACAGCCCGCCGGGCAGACCCGCACACGCGCCCTCACCATGCCGTCCGGCACCCGGTGCTCATCGGCCTCGTGTTCAGCGTGATCTTCGGCGGGCTGGCCGGGTTCGCGCTCGGCCGAGCCGACCTGTCCATCGCGGCGTTCGGCCTCATCATGGGCGCGCTCTTCGGTCTCGCCTCGATCGCCGAGCGCAAACGTATGGAGCACTACGGCTTCCTGCCAAGGACCGGGCACTCCGCGTCGGCGGCAGAGCGCCGGGAGGACTGACCGCGTCCTGATGGCGGGGGAGGACCAGCGCGCACCAACACGCTGACCTGCACAACTAGATTTCGGATCAGGTCTCGATCTCGCCCTGACCTTGTTCGGGACGAGGTCAACGGTCGCCCCCACAGGCGGCAACTCCTTGCGACTCGCCGCACTTTGGGCTCGCTGCCGCGGCGAATTGTGCCCAGCGAGGCGAAGGCCGCCGGTTCGGCCCCGGCCCCAGCCACAACCGCCCTACCAGGGCACACAGCCCCTCCGGGATCTTCCGGAGGGGCTGTTTTCGCCGGATACGCCGACCCGTACGCCAACGGGTCTCAGGAGAGAGTGCCGTCCGGCTGAGAGATGCCCGTGCCTCAGCCGGCGGCGGTCTTCGTACGGCTGGTGAGCTCGACCGTGCCCGTGACCTTCAGCGCGGCGCCGCTGCCGTCCGCGGGCGTGCCGGTGAGCTCCCAGGTGTAGGTGCCGTCGTTGACGTACCGGCCGTCGCCGTTCCGGCCGTCCCACGAGAAGGCGACGGCGGCGGCGTACTCCTTGGCCGACCCGGTGAACACCGTGCGTCCGGCCTTGTTCCGGATCGTCACCTGGGCGCCGGTGACCGGCTTGGACAGCTGCCAGTCGGCATCCCACACGGCATCGGTCGCCGATGCGAGGTTCACGGACTGCTCGACCCGCGACTCGATCTCGGCGACAGGGGAGGTGGCGACGCCCGAGTCGAGCACGGTGATCTGGGCGCTGTTCTCCTTGGCGTACGCGATCGCGCCGCCGAAGCGGTCGGCCTCCACGAGCGGGCCGTTGTACTGGGAGGTGAACGCCTCGACGGTGTGCGGCACATCCCCGATCGGGGTGAGGTTGAGCTGGCCGCGGTCGTTGTCGTACGCCACCACGTAGCCGTCGCCGAGGGTGCCGCGCGGGGCCCACGACCACTGCTGGGTCTGCGTGTTGTAGACGCCGTGACCGTCGCTGAAGGACCCCGAGGGATAGCAGTCCCAGTACACCCAGGGCCCCACGGCCTGCATCTGCTGCGGCAGACAGCCGTTGTCGGTGATCGGCTCCGTTTCCGTCACCGCGCCGGTCTTCAGGTCGACTGCCTGGAGCGTGCCTTCCGTGTCACCGGGCATCCACAGCTTGGTGCCCCATACCGCGAGCCCGCCCTGGCCCTGACGGACCCGGACCACCTTCGGCCCACCGGAGGCGTCCAGGTCGACGACGTACTGCCGGTCCTCCAGACCGCGCCCGCTGTCGCCGAACACCACATAGCGGCCGGAGGCAGAGCGCACGGTCGAGTAGTGGTCGGAGCCCGTCGGCATCTTCTCACCGGTCTGCGGGTCAACCGCGGGTACAACCGTCTTCGTGCCGTCCGCCGCCAGCACGACCAGTACCTGGGCGCCGTCCGCGTCGGTGGTGGCGACAACGGTACGACCGTCTCCGGTGCCGACCGGTTGCCGGTAGTCGTACACGCGCTGTGCGGTCTCGCCGGTCGTCTGCGCGTCCGGGCGCACGAGCAGCGACCGCTCGCCCGCCGACGGGGCGGCGCCGAGGGTGATGTTCCGCCGGAACAGCGCCGGAAGGTACGTGGTATCGGACTCGGCCGTGACAAGGTGTCCGGCCGTGAGCGACAACCGTGTGAGCTCGCCTTCCTTGGGTGCCACCTCGCGCACGGTCCGCAGCGCGGGCACCCCGTCGTCGCCGACGAAGACGCGGCGCACTGCCCAGTCCCGGGACGAGGCGCCGCCGGTGACGGCCAGGCCGCCGCCCGGGACCTGCGCCATACGCCAGCCGGCGTGGGCCAGCAGGGTCTTCGGCTCGCCGCCGGCGATCGGCAGGGCGGTGAGGGGGGCGCCCTCGCGGGCGAGGAAGTCGTCCGCGGGCTGCGGGATCTGGCGCGTGGTCAGCAGCCAGTCGCCGACGAGCCCGAGCCGCGGGGTGCCCTCGCCGCCCGAGCCAAGTTCGATCTTGGTGTCGGCCGCCTCCGGGGTGGCGCGGGGCAGCACGCGGGCTGTGGTGTTGCCGCCCTCGGGTGAGTACCAGGCGACGTACGCGTCCGTGAACACGACCTGGGCGTTCGCGCCAGTGGCGCCCGGAAGCACCGGGGTGACCTCGGCCGTCGCCAGGTCCAGCAGGCCGACGCCGCGGGTGCCGTCGGGGTGCGCGTACCAGATCGCCACCGTGCGGTCGTCACCGCCGAGCGTCATGCCGTCTTCCGCGACCCAGCCGTTCAGACCGGTGACGGGGGTGTCGGTGAGCTGCCCGTCGGCCATGCGCAGTACATGCAGGACGTTCTTGTTGCCGTTCGCGTCCCGCGTGGCGGTGAGCACGGCGGAGCCGAAGACGCCCCGGTAGAAGTGGCCGCTCGGCAGCGTGTACTTGGTGGTGGTGCCGGATTTCATGTCCTTCAGCTGCACCTGGCCCGAGGAGTCGTAGATCGCGACGACGTCCCCGCTGGTGACGGAGACGTGGCTCCCTCCCCCTCCGTCGATCGAGTTGACGTCGTCGTACGGGGACGAGGCGGGCAGGTCGACCGGGGTACCGCCGTCCGGGGTCCAGCGGTAGTAGCCGAGCCCGCTCTGGTCCTTGACCTCCGTGCGCTCCACGACACCGCCGGGCCCCGCCCCGTACACCGGGTTGGCGACCGGCTTGAAGCGGTCGGGGGCCGGGATTGTCAGCGGGGCGGGTTCGGCGTGGGCGTCCGACAGAAGGAAGGGCAGGGTTCCACTGGTGGCCGTCAGGGCCATTGCGGCGACGAGTCCACCGCGTACGACCGATCGTTTTCGGTTCGGCTTGTGGCGTGTGGCCACGCAGCACCTCCAAAAGGCATCGAGTGAAGGCCGTTCGACGCGGACACACAGGGATCGACGCGGAACAGCCCTCGGACGAGGCGGAAACGTAACACAGGCGATCTACAGAATTCGAACGAACGCGCGAAAGGGTTGTGAGCAGTCAAAACGGACGTTCCTGAGACACGAAAGGGCTCGGGCCCCTTCGGGCAGCCGCGCAGCCAGGCCGTCTCTCGAAGGGCTTCGCAGATGGGGGGCTACCCGGCGGCCGGCTGGTTGAACTCGCATGTGGCGGGGGTCAGTGGGAGGCCGAACGGGGGGCCGAACTGAGTAGCCGTACCGAGACGCTCCCGGACGGTGATGGACGCCTTCAGAGCTGAACGAGAAGCGCGGCGAGCCCCGGCAAGGTCACCCACGTTGCTCATCGCGTTCGGGACGAAGTCGTCGACCCCGGTGAGCGCCGGACTATCGCGCACGGCTCGGCCGCACCCAGGTGAGGTGTCACCGGGTGCGGCCGAGCCGAGCCGAATCAGCAGGTGGCGTTCAGACCGGCCCAGTTGGCGCGGTCGTTGTAGCCGCCGTCGCCGGCGTCGCCGACCATCAGGTCGAGCACCCGGACGCCGGTCAGGTCGATGTCGACCTGGCGGATGTCGTCGCGGGTCAGCACACCGCTGTCGAACAGCACCCGGCCGTCACCGATCACCTGGAAGGTCGACGTGCCGCCCTCCGGGCCGACGTTGCGCACCGCATCGTCGATGCCGACGGTCGCGGTCAGCCGGCTGCACTGGTCGCCGAGGTAGTAGCGGACCGTGGAGGGCGAGGCGACCCCGATGCCGGTCGGGTAGACCTGGCCGAGCATGCTGATCGGCGACCAGCCACCGACACTCCGGTCGACCGTCGGGCTCATCCACCCGCTGGTGGCGCTGATCCACTGGTGGTGCGACAGTACGGTGTCGCCGTCCGGCGCCGCCGGTGCGACGACCACCGACGTGGCCGTCTCCTGGCTCAGCCGTCCCTTGCCGGTCACCTCGTACGACGTGGTGGCGGTCAGCGCGGTGCTGCCCGGCGCGGCGGTGGCCGGCAGGGTCACCGTGAAGGCGAAGGTCACGGAGTGGTTGGAGTCCAGCAGCTTCGGCGCTTCGCCGAGCGGACGGGCCGTCCAGCCGGCGGGCACCGTCAGGTCGACCCGCGGCGTGAAGACCGGCTGCGCACCGTCGTTGCGGACGGTGACCTCGACCCGGGCCTGGTCACCGCCGGCGACTATCGGGGCGGCCCCGGCCGGCACCGCGTCGCCACCGACCTGCGTCACCTGCGGCAGGCCGGCGACGACGTGCGGTACACCGGGCTTGCCCGTGGCCGGGCCGACCCGGAGCAGGGCCGCGCCGTGGGCCGGGACGGCGGCACTGATGGTGCCGGCGCTCTCGGTGACCTGGTCGGTCCAGGCGTTCTTCAGGGTGAACCGATCCCCGGACAGCCCGACCGACGACGCCGTCGTGGTCAGGGTCGCCGGGCTGTCACCCCGGTTCAGCAGCACCACAGCACGGTCACCGCCTGCCAGCCGCTTCACCCAGGTCTCCGTCGTGCCGGCGGCGCCGACGCGAACGGCCTGGACGCCGGCGGTGTCCTGGTTGATCGCGAGGACATCGGGGTCCGAGAGAATGCTCAGCGAGGTCTTGCTGAGCTTGGTGATGTCACTGCCGATCACCAGCGGGGCAGCCGCCGCCGACCAGAGCGTCATCTGGGTACGGAACTCCTCGTCGGACATTCCGAGTTCGGGTCCGAGGTAGTCCGGGTCATTGAAATGCCCCGGCCCGGCGGCCTCGGGGTGCCGCGCGTTCGCGTCGTAGTTGCGCAGCACGTCCTTGAACTTGATCTCGCCGACGAAGCCCACATCCGTGTACGTCCGCCAGGACTGCGCGATCGCCGGCGCATAGCTCCAGGAGTACGTCGACTGCTGCTCCTCCGGGTAGTTACCCCAGTCCGGGGAGGTCACCGGGTTGCAGAGGTTGAAGAGCATGGGGCGCCCGCTGGCGTTGTTCCGCAACGCCTGCGCGAACTCGGTGTAGACGGTCTTCGGGTCGAGGTCCGCGGCGATCCCGCAGAGGTAGTCCACCTTGACCGCGTCGAACTCCCAGGCTGCGAACTGGTCCGCGTCACGCTGGTAGTAGCCATGGCTGCCGAGTCCGCACTTGCCCGGGATGTACGGGCCAGCGTCGGTGTAGATGCCGGCCTTCAGGCCCTTGGAGTGGATGTAGTCGACCAGCGGCTTCAACCCGTGCGGAAACTGGTCGGGGTTGGGCGTCAGGTCGCCGGCCGAGCTGCGCGGGGTCGGTGCCGCCCAGTTGCCGTCGATCCAGACGTACTGGTAACCGGCGTCGCGCAGACCGCTGCTGACCAGGAAGTCGGCTGTCGATCTGACCTCGGCGTCGGTCGGATCGCCACCGAACGCGTAGTAGGTGTTCCAGCCCATGTACGGCGTCGGGCTCAGCACCTGCTGAGGTACCGGCGCCGTGGCGGCGACAGTGCCGGCCGCTGGGCCAGCATGGGCGGGTGCTGACACGGCCAGCAAGCCGGTCAGGAGGGCGAGGACGACGGTGAGATGTCGTTTCACATCGGATCCTTCGCTGTCCGATCGACAGGCGTGCCGACCCGTCCCGGTCCTGAGTCTGAGGTACCGCTCCCTCGTGGAGGGTGCGGCGGTCGGTCTTCGGACCAGTCACGCCCGCACGCCTGCGGTTTGTTTCAAGGATCTTGCAGCGGTTACCGGCGCCTGTCAATAATAATTCCTAAATTACGAGTTACTAGTCTGGCTTTGTTGGGTGCCCCAACTGCCGCCCATGGAGAAGCGCATGATCTTGTGTCAGGTGTGACACCTGAGGAGATATGCGAGGTCCACCCTCGATTGGAAGCATTCGCGGCAGAGATGCTCGGCTCCCTCGCGCGGCGGGACCAGCGGGCCGAGGG
>NZ_JAYWVC010000296.1:0-7328 GCF_036281785.1 Streptomyces chiangmaiensis
CGCACTGGAACGTCTACCGTCGCATCGAGAGGTACTGAGCTGGGAGGACGCTGTCATACGCATCACGGTGCTGACCGTGCCGACTGCCCCAACGCCCCGGTGGTCGAGGAACGGATTGCGCGCGCCCTCGACGGCCGCAGAGTGGACGCGGAGCTGGTCAAGGTTGCCGATCAGGAGCAGGCCGCCCGGCTCGGGATGACCGGCTCGCCCACCGTCCTGATCAATGGAGTGGACCCCTTCGCCGTACCGGGCACCCCGCCCTCCTTGTCCTGCCGCCTGTACCGGGAATCGGACGGCCGGGTCGACGGGGCACCTAGCGTCAGCGATCTGCGGGAAGCGCTCAACGCCGCGGACAGCACCGCGGATTGCGAGTGTCCGCCGATGGATGCGGCCGGCCGCGGCGGCCGGGGCCGACTCGCACCCGTGGCCGGTGCGCTGCGCGCCGTACAGCAAGCCGTACTGCGCCACTTCGCGGCCACCGGAGAAGCACCCTCGGCAGACCACCTACACGCCGCGGCCGCCACACACGGGCGCACCGCCACCGAGGTCCTGGCCGACCTCGCGGCCGAAGACTTCATCACCCTCGACGACCACGGCCGCATCCGGGCCGCCTACCCCTTCTCCACCGCGCCCACCAGGCACCGGGTCCGGCTGGCCGGCGGCATCGAGGCGTGGTCGATGTGCGCGGTGGACGCGCTGGGCATCCCGGACATGCTCGGTACCGACGCCGTGATCACCTCCACCGACCCGGTGACCGGCGACACCATCACTGTCACCTCCACCCAGGGGCGCATGACCTGGCATCCGACCACCGCCGTGGTCTACATCGACCAGCGCCCCTGCATAGGCCCCGCAGCCGACGTTGCCTGCGGCGCGCTGAACTTCTTCACCAGCCCCGGCACGGCTCGCAGTTGGGCCGAACAGCACCCCGGCCACACCGGCAAGGCCGTCGCCCAGGCCCAAGCCGAGGCACCGGGGCGCTCCATCTTCGGCACCCTGCTGACAGCATCGGAGCCTGCCGCACAGCTCACTCCGCCGGAGCCCAGCGAATAGATCACCCACGCAGGTGAGAGCGTATGCAACGGCATCCCCACCCTCAGCACCAAGCCGCCCGAGAGGTATCGACGTGGACACCCCCGAACACGGCCTTGCGGCCGAGCTGGTATCCGCCATCCAGGCCGGCGACATCGGCACCGTCCAACGCATCGTCGCCAGCACACCCGAGCTCATCACCGGACCCCTCGGCGGCCCGTTCAAGACCCGCACCGCCCTCCACGTCGTGACCGACTGGCCCGGCTACTTCCCCAACGGGCCCCAAATAGCCCGGCTGCTCGTGGCTGCCGGCGCCGACCCCAACACCCTCAACCCCGGCGACGAGAGCCCGCTGCACTGGGCCGCCAGCAGCGACGACGCCGACGTCACCGCCGCCCTGATCGACGTAGGCGCCGACATCGAAGCGCCCGACGGCTCCATCGGCACCCCACTCGACAACGCCATCGGCTACGCCTGCTGGCACGTAGCCGCCCTCCTCGCCGCCCGCGGCCTCCGCGTCGACAAACTGTGGCACGCCGCAGCCCTCGGCATGCTCGACCGCCTACAGCACCTCATCGACACCACCAACCCCACCTCGGAGGACATGTCCCAAGCGTTCTGGCACGCCTGCAACGTGGGCCAGCGGCGCGCTGCCGAGCAGCTCCTCACCCTCGGCGCGGACCTGAACTGGGTGCCCGACTACGCCGCGGGAACCCCGCTCGAGCGGCAAGCCGTTGGGCGAGGCGCGGGGTGAGTTCCAGCTCTCGGCCGACTTCTTCCTCTGGTACGCCGAGCAGATCGCCCACCTTCACGGCACCTACGCGTACGGCTCCCGAGGCGCCTACCGCGTCGTCACCACCCACCAGCCGGTCGGCCCCTGCCTTCTCATCACTCCGTGGAACTTTCCGCTGCTGATGATCGCCCGCAAGGCCGGCGCGGCGCTCGCTGCCGGATGCACGGTCGTGGTGAAGTCCGCGAAGGAGACTCCCCTGACCTGCGCGCTGTCCGTGCAGGCGCTGCACGACGCCGGTTTCCCGGCGGGCGTGGTCAACCTCGTCCACACGACGACCTCGTCCAAGGTGTCGGCGGCGCTCATGGCGGACAACCGTCTGCGCAAGGTGAGCTTCACCGGCTCGACCGGTGTGGGGAGCACTCTGCTGAGCCAGGCGGCCGCGAACATCACCAATGCTTCGATGGAACTCGGCGGCGACGGTCCGTTCATCGTGCTCGATGACGCCGACCTCGACCTGGCGGCCGAGCAGGCGATCGTGTGCAAGTTCCGCAACGCCGGTCAGGCGTGCGTGGCGGCCAACCGGATCATCGTCGACAGCCGCGTCGCGGAAGAGTTCACGGCCAAGTTCGTCGCGCTGACCGAGAAGCTGAAGGTCGGCGACGGGTTCGACCCGGCCACGGAGGTCGGCCCGATCATCTCGGCCCAACAGCGCGACACCGTCAGGGAGCTCGTCAACGGCTTCTCCGAGATCGGCGCCACCCTGCTGACCGGGGGGAACGAGGTGCCGGGCGACGGATTCTTCTTCGAGCCGACCGTCTTCTCGGTGGCAGAGGCGGATGACGACCTGTGCCACCAGGAGCTGTTCGCCCCCATCGCGACGATCTACACCGTCGACTCGGTCGCCGAGGCGGTCAAGGTCGCCAACGACACCACTTACGGGCTTGCCGCGTACGTGTTCACCCGCAACGTGGACCGCGCCATCGCCGTGAGCGAGCGCCTCGATTTCGGCATGGTCGGCATCAACCGCGGCATCATGGCCGACCCCGCTGCGGCGTTCGGCGGCATCAAGGCCTCCGGCCTGGGCCGCGAAGGCGGACACGAGGCGATCTACGAGTTCCTCGAGCCCAAGTACCTTGCCATCACCGTGGACGAGACGGAGGCAGGCCTGTGACCACGTGCGTCGCCTCCATCGGCGTCCTGCGCCAGCCCAAGACCGTTCTTTTCGGTCCCGGCGAGCGGCGCCACCTACCCCATCTCCTTGCCGAGATCGGACGGCACGTCCTCGTCGTCACTGACGCCCGTATGGCACAGGTGACCGAGTTCAAGGACATGGTGACTGCCATCGAAAGACAAGGGATCACGGTCTCGGTGTTCTCTGAGACTGAGCCGGACCTGCCTCGCGAGAACGTAGTCACCGTCGTCGACCGGTACAGCGACGCCGACGTGGACGCGCTGCTCGCGGTCGGCGGCGGCTCCTGTCTCGACCTCGCGAAGGTGTCCGCTGCCGTCCTCGCACACGGCGGCGACGTTCGGGACTACTACGGCGAGTTCCTCGTCCCGGGCCCCGGACTTCCGGTCGTCACCGTACCCACCACCGCCGGTACCGGTGCCGAGGTCACCTGTATCTCGGTCGTCTTCGACCGGGACAAGGGCATGAAGGTCGGCGTGGCCAGCCCACACCTGGAGGCGTACGCCGCCGTCATCGACCCCGAGCTCACCATCTCCTGCCCGCCGGCACTCACCGCGGCCACGGCGGCCGACGCACTGACTCACCTGGTCGAGACGTTCACCGACCGGGTCAAGGACGTAACGTCGGAGTTCTTGGCCAACCATCTCTACGTCGGGAAGAACCCGCTGACCGACATCTTCTGCCGCAGCGGCCTGACTCTGCTCAACTCGTCCATGGAAGGCGTGGTCGCCGACCCGTCCGACATCGAAGCGCGCTCCGCGACAATGCTGGCCGCGTACAACGCAGGCATGGCCATCAACACCGCCGGCACTGCCGCGGCGCACGCCATCCAGTCGCCGATCGGTGCGCTGACCCACACCTCGCACGGGTTCGGCGTCGGAGCCCTCCTGCCGTACGTGATGCGCTTCAACCTTCCGACCCGGATCGCGGAATTCGCCGAGATCGGGGCGCTGCTCGGCGCCGCGGACCCCGAGTCCACCACATTGGACCAAGCGAAGGCCGGCATCTCCCGTGTCGAGGCGCTGCTGGAGACCGTCGGCTGCCCGACCGACCTGAATACGCTCGGCCTGGACCCGAAGGACTTCTCCTACGTGGCCGACCAGGCGATGCTCGCGACCCGCCTCACGGCCAACAACCCGCGCGAACTCACCCACGAGTCCGTCGTCGAGATCCTGCAGCGTGGCTACGACAACGACCGCACCTGGTGGTCGGTGTGACGAGCAAAGCCACGACACCGACAAGGGGCCCGATGGAGCCGGTCGCCGTCGCCGGCGCCGGCTCCATCGGGGTCGCCTTCGCGATCGTCTTCGCACGGGCCGGGCACGCGGTCCGGGTGTGGGATCCGTACCCGGCCGCTCTGGAGCGCGCCCACGATGAACTCTCCGATCGCCTCGACCAGTTGTCCGTGCACGGCCTCGTCGAGAATCCGAACGCTGTCAGTGCGCGGGTCACGTTCGCCCGTGACTTGGCGGAAGCAGTCGCGGGGGTGGCGCTGATGCAGGAATGCGCCCCCGAGCGGGTGGATGTCAAGCAGGACCTGATCCGGCGTGCGGCCCAGAGCGCGCCTGGTCAAGCGGTGTTCGCCAGCTCGAGCTCAGCGATACGTCCCAGTCTCATCGCAGCGGACCTGCCCGAAGGGCTGGGGGAGCGGATCCTGGTCGGTCACCCCGGCAACCCGCCGTACCTCGTCCCGGTGATCGAGCTCGTCCCTTCCTCCGCAACTGCGACGTCAGCTGTCGAGCGCGCCCGCGCCGTCTACACCGCCGCAGGGCTGCGCCCGATCACCGTCAGCCATGAACCGGAAGGCTTCGTGTTCAACCGTCTTCAAGGCGCGGTACTGCGTGAGGCCTACTGCCTGGTCCGGGACGGGGTTGCGACCGTTGACGAGATCGACGAAGTCGTCCGCAGTGGTCTCGGGCGCCGGTGGAGTCTCATCGGTCCGTTCGAGACCGTCGACCTCAACACCCGCGGCGGCCTTGAATCACACGCGGAGAAGATGGGACCCGCGTATGCACGAATGGGCGCTGAGCGCGGTCAGAACGACCCATGGACGCCAGACCTCGTGTCGACCGCGGTACGCCAGCGTCGCACTCTTCTCCCACTCGACCGATGGGAAGAACGGGTTCGCTGGCGAGACGAGCAGCTCATGCGGCTGACGCCACTGTGGGAGGATATTCGCGCCACCTCCTGAGTTCCTCTCGGGTCTTCACTTGTCGGCGCAGATGGCTGGTCGAGGAACCTCGGATATGTGAACTGTCCGAGGCACCTCGACCAGCCAACGACTCACGCGCTTTCCGTCTGCGTTGTAATCTCGCCGACGAGCAGGCGGACACGGCCTATATCACCGGCTACCGGATCGCGCACGCCCGCGCCGTCTTGCCCGGCGCTCATCCGGACGACCACCCCACGCCGATCAATGAACCGCGCAGATCAGACACCTGGAGGTACGCCGACGAGACCGGCTCGGTGGAACCCTACGCGAGTACCAACATGCCGCGTGACCAGGCCGGATGATTTATCTGCGCCCACAGGGACGGACTGACATGGAACACCTCGCGACACGCCTGGGTCTCAAACCGTCCCGAGCATGCCGCTTGATCAAGCCGTCGCACCGACAAATCTCAAGATCCCCGACGGAGTCGCGCTACGAGTCGAGGCGCCTGAGACCGAGAGTCTTGACCCAGACGCTGGTCATCTCCTTGGAGACCCGAATGTTGACAGGGTCATCGAGATTCTCACGCTGCGGCATCAACTGGCCATCCTTCAGCGGCAGATCGACAGGCGACGCACTACCCCGGCGGACCGCGCTTACCTGGCAGCTCTACTCCACCGGCTCCCGAGGCCCAAGCTGCGGCAGCTTCACCTGAATGTCTCACCGGACACGATCCTGCTGTGGCACCGAGACCTGATGCGCCGTGCCAGGCCGACGCTTTCCGTCGCAAGCGGTCAGGCAGACCGCCGACCCAGCGCACCATCCAGGCTCTCGTGTCCTGCGCTTGGCCCGCGAGAACAGCTCCTGGGGGTATCGGCGCATCCACGGCGAACTCGCCGCCCTCGGCATCAAGGTCGCACCCTCGACGGTGTGGGAGATCCTGAGGCAGCACCGGATCGAACCGGCGCCCGAGCGCAGCCGTCAGACCTGGGCCGCGTTCCTGCGCGGCCAGACCCACGCGATCCTGGCCTGTGACTTCTTCACCGCCACCACGCTGAACAGCGCGAGCTTGTACGTCTTCACGGTCACCGAGCACGTCAACCGCCGCATCGACATCCTCGACGCGACCGCCCATCCCACCGCGGACTGGGTGACCCAGGCTGCGAGGAACGTGGTCATGGACCTCCAGGACACCGGCGCCACCGTCACGCACCTCGTCAGGGACCGCGACAGCAAGCACACCCGTGCGTTCGACGCCGTCTTCGAGGCCGAGGGCATCGAGATCGTCACCACCGGCATCCGCGTGCCCCGCATGAACTCAATCATGGAACGCTGGGCGCAGACCTGCAGACATGAACTCCTCGACCGCATCCTGATCTGGAACCTGCCCCACCTGCTCACCGAGTTCGAGTCGTTCTACAACCAGCATCGGCCGCACCGCAGCCTGCACAGCGCGACACCCCTGCGGCCAGTTCCCGAACCGATCACCGAACCCGGCCAACTCCACCGGCTGGACATCCATCGACGTGCTCGCCCCGGCGGCCTCCTCCACAAGTACGCACATGCCGCTTGAACAACGCGGACGTAATAATCGGCACCCGCAGTTGGGCTGGGAGGAGACCCTCTGTGTCGGTCAGGTCAGCCCCCCATGCCCTGGCCGCGTTATTCAGAGCCCCGCGCGCGGTCGAGGAACTCGGACCAGGAGTCACGCCCGCCTGCCGGGTGCTTGCAGTCCACCCGGCGAAGTCCAGACGGCGGCCGGCGGGCAGATGGCTGGTGACGACCGGCGGTCGGTGATGAGCGCCATGCGGGCAAGCATGAGGAAGTGCTTGAGGTCACCACTCTTGAGTGCGGTACCGTCGAGGATGGTGGTCAGCTCTGCTGCCTGCCGGGGGTCCGGAAGACCGCGGGTGAGGACGCGGTCCGTGCCGAGACCGCCCCGTACGTCGATCAGCCGCACCGCGATCTCGTCGCGCTGCAAGATCGTGCTGCCGCAGACCGGGCTGCGCGGGTCGTCCGCCGCAATCTCGTCCTGCCGGGCGAGCAGCCGCGCAAGACGCGTCCCGCAGCCCTTCCGAGCCGAGTAGTACAACGCGTGCCGCTCCACCTCGGGGCACTCCTGATCGCCCGTCACATGGTACGCGGCGGGAACCGCCGCCCCTGTGAAGAACAGCCGTGCGGCCTAGGGGTCGCTGAGGTCGAGTTCCTCCTCCAGATACGGA
>NZ_JAYWVC010000297.1:0-7262 GCF_036281785.1 Streptomyces chiangmaiensis
TGCTCCCGTCCCGGGCGGGCGGCGGTCTCTCGCGCCGCGGCCCGCCCGTAGTCGCCGGGGGATCGTCCCGTCCTGGGTGCCGAACCCCTGTGCCCCCCTTGTGACCCTCTGTGCATCCCGGCATCCGGACAGGAGTTGCAGCCGAGCGATCACCCCTCTAATGTCCTGCGCAGGTCATGAGCGACAGCCTTTCGGCCCCGGCCGGCTGTCCGGCAACCCTCCGTCCGTGGCGGGGTGCCCCGGGTGAGGACCAGGCCGTAGGCAGTGAGGTCTGCGGCAAGCGCGGACCCCTCGCGTCACCAGGGGTCCTGGTCGTTCGAGGGAGCCTTCCGTGAGCAAGCGAATGCGATAGGGCCGCAGAGCCCCGCCTCCGCAATACTTTTCTCCCCTTCCCGTGCCGTTGGCGCATCCACGCGCCGTCCTGCGCGCCGCCCGGCACGGAGTACCCACCTGCCTTCACGGGAGTGCACCCATGTCTGTCTCCACCGTTGCATCCGACCAGTCCGTTTGTTCCCCGTTGTCCGTTCTGGGGCGAGATGTCACCGTGCCGCTCGTCACCGGCGGCGAAGTCACCTACGCCGCGCTCGACTACGCGGCCAGCGCCCCGGCCCTCCAGCGGGTCTGGGACGACGTGGCGGCGTATGCCCCGTACTACGGCAGCGTCCACCGCGGTGCCGGCTACCTTTCCCAGCTCTCCACGGACCTGTTCGAGAACGCCCGCAGGACGGTCGCGGAGTTCCTCGGCTGCCGCGAGGACGACCAGGTGGTCTTCACCCGGTCCACCACCGACTCGCTGAACCTCCTCGCCGCCGCCCTTCCGGCCGACTGCCAGGTCTTCGTCTTCGAGACCGAGCACCATGCCTCGTTGCTGCCCTGGCGGGAGGCCCGGGTCACCTACCTCGACGCCCCGCGTACTCCGCAGCAGGCCGTCGAGATCCTGGAGCGCGCCCTGGCGGACCGCGCCCCTTCCCCGGACGCTCGGCTGCGCTCGCGTGAGGGAGAGGCCCCTGGTCCGGCCCTGGTCTGCGTCACCGGCGCCTCCAACGTCACCGGTGAGCTGTGGCCCGTGCGCGAGCTCGCGGCGGCCGCCCACGCGCACGGTGCCCGTATCGCCCTGGACGCCGCCCAGTTGGCCCCGCATCACCCGGTGTCCGCCCGCGACCTCGGCGTCGACTGGGTCGCCTTCTCCGGGCACAAGCTGTATGCACCCTTCGGCGCCGGCGTACTCGCCGGCCGCGCCGACTGGCTGCGCGAGGCCGAGCCCTACCTCGCGGGTGGCGGCGCCAGCCGCAAGGTCACCCGCCGCGCCGACGGGGGAGTGGACGTCGAGTGGCACGAGAGCGCCGCCCGGCACGAGGCGGGCTCGCCCAACGTCATCGGCGCCTACGCGATCGCCTCCGCCTGTAAGGCCCTCACCGAGGTGGGTTTCGACACGCTCGTCGCTCGCGAACGGCATCTGATCCGCAAGGTCGGGGAAGGGCTGCGCGACGTCCCCGAGGTGAAGGTGCTCTCCCTCTTCGGCGACGACGCGCCTCGTGTCGGCGTCATCTCCTTCGTCGTGGAGGGCTGGAACAGCTCCCACTTCGCCGCGGCGCTCTCCGCGGAGTACGGCATCGGCGTCCGCGACGGCTTGTTCTGCGCCCACCCGCTGGTGCGCACCCTGCTGGGCAGCGACCCTCAGGTGCAGGGCGAGTGCGGCGCTCCCGAGGCCGTGCCCGGTGAGAAGTCCCTGAACGCGATCCGCGTCAGCTTCGGCGCGGGCACGCCCGAGGAGCACGTGGAGCGGTTCGTCCGCGCGGTCAAGGAGCTCGTCCGCGACGGCGCGAAGTGGAGTTACCGTACGGAGGGCGGTCGTTGCGTGCCGACGGACTGATCCACTGAGGTCCCGGGACGTATACGCTCCTCTCGGCGGCCCGACGGGCGACAGGGGGAGCGGGAAGGTGCAGGAGCTGCGTGAGACGGATCCGCGGCGCATCGGGCCGTACGAGGTCATGGGCTGGCTCGGCGCGGGCGGGATGGGCGAGGTCTATCTCGCCGAGGCCCGCGCGGGCGTCAGGCTGGCCGTCAAGGTGGTGCGGGCCGAGTACGCCGAGGATCGCATCTTCCGTGCCAGGTTCCGTCAGGAGGTGCGCGCCGCGCAGACCGTCGGTGGGGCCGGAACATACACGGCGCGGGTCGTCGACGCGGACACCGAGGGCGAACGACCGTGGATGGCCACGGAGTTCGTGGATGGTCCCAACCTGCGTGACGCGGTGCTCGACGGGGGGCCGCTGTCCGAGGACGTGGTGCGGCTGCTGGCGGCCGCGCTCGGCGAGGCCCTCGGCGCCATTCATGCCAGGGGCATGGTCCACCGGGACCTGAAGCCCTCCAACATCCTGCTGGCGCCGGAAGGACCGAGGGTCATCGACTTCGGGATCGTACGGGCGCTGGAGGCGACCGCGCTGACCCGCACGGGCGCGGTCGTCGGCTCGGTCGGCTATGTCTCACCCGAACAGATCCGCAACGGAGGCCGGGTCGGGCCGCCGAGCGACATCTTCTCGCTGGGCGCCGTCCTCGCGTACGCGGCGGCCGGCCGCGAGCCCTTCGGCGAGGGCCAGGACTCGGTGGTCCTGCTGCGCATCCTGACCGGGGACATCGATCTGACGGGGGTGCCGCAGGGACTTCGGCCGCTGGTGGAGCCCTGCCTCAGCGAGGACCCGGCACGGCGGCCGGCCCCGGCGGAGCTGGTCGAGGCGGCGGGGCACACGGTGCGGTCCTTGCGGGACGGCATGCGGCCCGGCTGGTACAGGCCGGATGCGGACCCGGTGACCTGCGCCGAGGATGAGCCGGCGCGCTGGCAGCCGGAGCCGGAGCCGGTGCCGCGGGAGCACGTGAGCCGGGTGGAGTACATCGTTCCGGAGACGGTGACGGTGACGGCGGCAGAGACGGTGACGGCGGCAGAGACGGCGACGGACACCCCTGAGCGATCGCCCGGGCGCGCACCCAGCCGGCGCCGGCTGTTGCGGGCGGCGAGCGCGGGGGCGGTGCTCGCCACGGGCGGAGGCGTCGGCGGGTGGCTGTGGCTGCGGGACCCGGGCGGTGGGCAGCGGCGGGGATCGGCGGGCGGCTCCACCGCGCGGCCCTCCTGGGCCGCGAGCGTGGGCGGGCGGGCGCCGGGCGTCCTCTGGCAGTACGAGACGGGAGGGCTCGGCGGACGCCGCGGTCCGTGTGTCGCGCTCTCGCCGGACGGCGCACGCGTGTACGTCGGGGGCGCGGACGAATCTCTGCACGCCGTCTCCTCGGAGGGCAGACAGCTGTGGGCGGTGCAGCTGCACGGTCGGGTCATGGCGCCCCTGGCCACGGCCGACAGCGTGTACTGCCTGCTGGAGGACGAGCGGGAGGGTGCCTCGAGGCTGTGTGCCGTCACGGTGGAGGGCACCTTGCGCTGGACCCGGACGATCGACGGCGGCAGCAGCCAGTTCCTGGTGGGCGCGGGCGACCTGGTACTGGTGACGACCGGGAACACCGCGTCCCGGGGCAGGCTGCGGGCGTACGGGGCCGACGGGAGGGTGCGCTGGCAGACGGCGCCCGGGCCGGCCCCCACCAGCGAGCCGACGGTCGTGGACGACGACGTCTACGTCAGCACCTTCGGGGGCGCGGTGGAGGCCCTGGACGTCAGGACCGGGAACCGCACGTGGTCCGTGCGGATCGACGTCGACCCCGGGCGGGCCGAGGCCGTCGACGGGACGCTGGTCCTCGGCTCCGCCGGCGATCGCGGGCTGCGGGGGATCGCGCTGGACGGCAGGCCGAAGTGGAGTGTCGACAACAGGGACGTGGGCGGCAGCCGCTACTTCACGTCAGTGGCGTTCGGTGCGGTCGCCCTCACCACGAACGGGGGGCGGCTGACTGCCCTCAGCCCGCGCGACGGGTCGACGGTGTGGGACGTCACCGGCGGCGGTATCGGGCAGAGCCGCAGCGATCCGACGGTCCAGGGAGCATTCGCCTACGCCTGCCTGGACTCGACGCTGTACGTGGTGGACAGGCGTGGCAAACTGCGGAGCCGGGTGGCCTTCGCCGACCCGCAGGTCGACACCCACCACCCGGTGGTCCGCGGCGACCGCGTCTACGTGGCCACCGCCAAGGGCGTCACAGCTGTGGACGTACTGGTCTAGTTGTCGAGCCCGATGGCGAACGCCGCCTCCAGGTCGTGCTGGGAGTACGTGCGGAAGGCGACGTGCGTGTCGGTGGCCAGAACCCCCGGGATCTTGCTGATCCGCCCGGGGATGACGTCCGCCAGGTCGTCGTGGGCCTTCACCCGGACCATGGCGATGAGGTCGTAGGTGCCGGTGACGGAGAAGACCTCGCTGACACAGTCCAGCGCCGCGATCGACTCGGCGATCTCGGGGATCCGGTCCACGCTGGTCTTGATGAGCACGATCGCGGTGATCACGGCTGGTGTTCTCCCTCGGGGGCCTGGGCTGGAGGTTTCACCCTACTCGTACGGCCGTAGCGCACCCATGCGTAGAGGAAGCCCAGGGTGAAGCCGACCAGGTGGGCCAGATAGGCGACCCCCGGGCCCTGCGCGGCACGGCCCGCCGCCATCCATTGCAGGCTCGCCCAGAAGGGCAGCACGACCCAGGCGGGAAAGCGCAGCGGCAGGAAGAGCAGGAACGGGAAGAGACTGGTCACCCTGGCCTTGGGGAACAGGAAAAGGAAGGCGCCGAGGACCGCGGAGATGGCCCCGGAGGCTCCCACCAGTGTCTGCGCCGACTCGGCGTTGGCCGCCGCGTACCCGAGCAGTGCCAGGTAGCCACAGCCCAGGTAGAACAGGGCGAACTCCAGGTGGCCCATCCGCTCCTCGGCCATGGCCCCGAAAACGTAGAGGAACAGCATGTTTCCCAGCAGATGCACCCAGCTGCCGTGCACGAACAGCGCTGTCGCGGGAGTGAGTGCGGCTCGTGGCGCCCCGCTGAACAGTTCCTCGGGCACTACCCCCCAGCGGACGAAATAGGACCGTTGGGCGGCGAGCAGCGCGTCCCCGGTGCCGTAGGCCGGATTCAGTCCCGCGGCCGGTCCGATCACGAAGATCAGACAACACAGGACGATCAGCCCGTACGTCATCGGCGCCGACTGTGCCCGCAGCGCTCCGGCGGCCACCCGCCTCCAGGTGCTGATCATGGGACAGAGCATGGCGTAACCGGACTGATCCGTGCACAGTGCCTCGCCGCGTGGACGGGCGGGCGGCGAGTACCCGCCAGGCCGTAGGGTTACGAGCCACACGCTCCAGGGAAACTGGCGCATCACGGAGACTGGAAGAAGGAAGAGCAGCCACGATGACGGTTCCCCTGCCGACCGGGACGACCCGCTGGCGCTGCACCCTCTGCGGCAACCTCACGCGGTTCGATGTCACCCGCTCGTCGAAGGTCGTCGAGTATGTGCACCTCGATCTCGCCGGAGAGCCGAAGGTCGAGGAGCGCGAGGTGGTCAGTGAGACCATCGAATCGGTGCGTTGCCGCTGGTGCAACGCCGTGGATCAGGTGGAGCTCGTGGACAGGCCGGGCGCCGGCTCCTGAGGGAGGCGGTCCCGCAGGGACATTGGGGTGACGGATGGTGGAGACCACAGGCGGGGAGCCGGTCGACGGCACCGCTGAGGTGCTCGACCGTCCGCTGCCCGACGGCGTGCGCCGTCGTGTCGTGCAGATCGTGTCCGAGGGCTTCGGCGGGCTGACCCTCGGCGAACTGCCCACCCAGTTGCGGCAGTATGGCCGGTTCACCCCGAACCGCCGGGCCAAGTTCGCCGGCAACGCCATGGCGGCGGCCGTGGAGACCGACGCGGTGTTCCGTCAGCGCATCGGGGAGAAGCTCAGAGAGGCGCAGCCCGAACTCACCGGTGCCCTCGACTCCGGCTCGCCGCCACCGGCCGCTGACCCGCTCGACGTGGCGGCCGCGGCCTATGTGCTGCGCCCGACGGGCTGGGTGAAGCTGGTCACCGCCGCAGGCGAGGAGGCCCAGCGGGCGGATGCCGAACGCGCCGACGAGGAGAGCCGGGCCGAGTTGGAGCGGTTGCGTGCGGAGTTGGAGGCCGCCCGTGCCCAGACCCGCGCCGAGACCGAACGGCTGCGGTCGGAGGTCGAGTCGTCGCGCAAGGAAGCCGAATCGCTTCAGCGCAAGCTGCGTGCGGCCCTCAGTGACGTCAAGCGCGGCGAGGCGGCCCTGCGCAAGATCCGGGGCGAGATGGAGACCGCACGGGCCGAGGGGCAGGCGCAGTTGTCCGCCGCGGAGAGCGAGGCCCGGCGGCTCAGGGCGCGCCTCGGCGAGGCGGAGGCTGCGCTCGAGGCCACCCGCAGAGCTGCGCGCGAGGGTCGCAGCGTCGAGGACATGCGCGTACGGCTGTTGCTCGACACCGTGCTGGACGCCGCCCAGGGGCTGCGCCGGGAGCTGGCGCTGCCGCCGGTCTCCGTGCGGCCCGCCGAGACCGTGGACGCGGTCGAACCGGGACGAATGACCCCGAAGGACATCGCCGCCCGCGCGCTGTCCGAGAACGATCCGGCGATCCTCGACCAGTTGCTCGCGCTGCCGCAGGCGCATCTGGTCGTCGACGGCTACAACGTCACCAAGACCGGCTATCCGCAGATGCCGCTGGAGAAGCAGCGGCTCAGGCTGCTCGGACAGCTCTCCCAGTTGGCGGCTCAGACCGGCGCCGAGATCACGTGCGTCTTCGACGGGGCCGAACTGGCCGCCCCCGTGCTGCTCGCGCCGCCGCGCGGGGTGCGGGTGCTGTTCTCCAAACCGGACGTCACCGCTGACGAGTTGATCCGCCAACTGGTGCGCGCCGAGCCGCCGGGCCGGCCGGTCATCGTGGCCTCCACCGACCGCGAGGTGGCCGACGGGGTCGCGAGGGCGGGTGCGCGTCCGGTCGCGTCGATCGTGCTGCTCAAGCGACTTTCCCGGGCGTAGCGGACAAGTGGGTGCGGCTCACTCGTCGCGCCGAACATCCCATGGATCACCAACGCACCAAGCGCAACATCCGTGCGGCATGCCCGAATTGAGGGGATCGCTACGCAACGTAGTGTCAAGGCGGTATCACTGCACGTGAGTTCCGTGCAAAGAATGCATTGGGTGACTGAGATTTTCCCGCTCGGGATTTGAACTGATCACAGAGAGGTCACTAGGGTCTGGCTTCGAACCTCCGCACGGGCAATCACTCATAAGGGGTGGATGACGGCGGAGGGACCCGCCCACCGGCGTGTCGGTAGGCGGCTGGAGGAAGAAGGAGCTCGCCT
>NZ_JAYWVC010000298.1:0-7255 GCF_036281785.1 Streptomyces chiangmaiensis
AAGCGCCTCGTGGCGCACTGGTTCTTCTTGACGGTCGCGACCTAGTGGGCGCCGCGTTTGCGCAGGTAGATGCCGTGGTCGTGCTGGTTGTGCAGGGCGTCGGCGGTGATGACGCTGCCGCTGAGGTCCACACTCTCGAGCAGCGGGGCGAAGGTCGGGATTTCGTCACTCTTGTCGGCGACCTGCCGCTGGGCAAGCACGCGGCGGCTGTGCTCCATCGCTGCCAGCAGCACGACGGCCTGCCGACCCACCTGGCGCGAGCCGCGCAGGGTCTTGCCGTCCACCGCGATCGCCTGCAGCACCGGGCGCTTGCCCATCTGCTTCGGCCGCCTGGCACGGGCCGCGGGGAAGGCACCGATCGTCTCATCCAATGCATCGCCGTCGAGTTGGGCGAGCAGGCGCCGGACGGTGGCTGGGTGCGGCACCGACACAGCGCCGGTCAGCGGATCGGGCGCGAAGCCGCAGGCACGCGGCACCCACCAGGGCGCGTCTTCGATCCACTCGCCGATCGCGGTCAGGGAGCGGGCGCCAGCCGGCAGGCTCGCGGCCGCAGCGCACAGCAGTGCCCCAGCGGGTAACAACGGCCCCGGCGATCGCGCGGATCTGACAGCAGGCTCAGGAAGCTAGGCAGGCGGACAGCGTCGGCGACTGGCGCCGGAGCATCCGCCGCGGCCAGGTGCTCCCACGCCAGGGGCATGGTGGATGATGCAGGGGCAGGCACGGTCTCGCTCGGCGATCACTGGACTCGACACCTACATGATCACCGTGGTTCGTGCCTACGGCTTTCCAGCCCCGCCACGGGACATGACGTGGACCTCTCCTGCGAACCGGGCCGATCTCGATCACGCAATGACCTGTCCGTCCTGCACGGCTGTCCGGGGGCGACCAAACTTCGACAGTGTGTTGTCGGCCCGCTCGGCATCTCGGGGTGCGAAGCGGGTGAGTAGCTCGCAGGGTACGACGACGAAAGTCTCGGAGTCCATCACGTCACACAGCTGGGCGAGGTGCTCGGGGTCGATGAGCCTGTCGCCCTGCACGACGAGGCCGCCGGTTTCGACGATCTCGTACAGGGTGGGGCAGTTGCCGTTCTCCGATGTGGTGCCGAGGAACCTGAGCGTCGTGGTGCCCTCCGTTCTGGCTGGTCGGAGGTCCAGGATGCTGCGGATCGCGCGGGCGTGTCGGCGGATTGCGAGTGCTGTACGCCGGGAGTTGGACTACGCGCAACGCTGAGCACCCCGCGACGGTCACGCCATGGGCAGTTGTCCCAGTGCCCGACCCTGATCGGCGTTGGCCTTCAGCGCGTCAGCGATCTCGACATCGCCGGTGAAGGGGCGTCCTGACCAGTGGTCGGGGACGGCGATCAACGGCCCGTCGTCCATGCGACACGGGCCGCCGGCAGTACAGCCGATCACGACCCCTCGTACGGGTTACGACCTAGCTGGTGCGCAGCGCTCAGCAGCGCGGAACCGGCTTGCTGTAGGTCGTGTTGCTGGGCGTCGCCACGTAGTAGTCCGAGACGTAGTGGCCGTTGTCCAGGTGGTCCCAGACCTTGGTGGTGCCGACCGTGGAACCGGCGCGCTGGCAGGTGACCCAGGCAAGCGCTCCGTTCGGCGAGGTGCCGACGGCGGTGTATCCGGAGCCCGGGCCGCTGCGTTCGGTCAGGCCGGACGGGGCGGTCACCTGGTACGGGTAGGTGCAGCGGGGCAGGGGCGAGCTGTAGCCGGTGTTGGAGGGTGTGCTGACGTAGTAGTCCGAGACGTAGCTGCCGTTGGTGAGCTTGTCCCAAACGGACGTGGTGCCGACCTTGGAGCCGGGTGTCTGGCAGGCCACCTTGAGGGTGGAGCCGGGCGCGTACGTCGAGGCGACCGGGTAGCTCGTCGAGGGGCCGGTGCGGGCGTTGAGTGTCGTGGTGCTGGTGACCTTGTAGGAATACGCGACCGTGGCGACGGGAGCGTCCAGGCGGTCGGTGTCGACGTTGAGAGTGACACCGCCGTACGTCTCGTCGTGGCCGCCGCGGAACTGCTTGGCGCGCTGGTGGACGGCCCACTTGGAATCGGCGATGCCGCCCCAGCCCTTGAGGGAGTCGACGCCGTCGTAACGGGCGATCCACAGGGCGTCCGGCCGTGCGTACGTGGTGGAGGTGTACACGTCGGCGAGCTGTTTGGCGCCCAGGTTGAGGTTCATGTAGACGCCGGAGACGTAGCCGAGGCGGTGCAGTTCCCTGGTCCAGGCCGAGACGTAGGTCAGTACGGCGGTGCGGCACACGGTGTCGGACTGGTTGTAGTTCTCGATGTCGTTGTAAAGGGCGCTGCCGGGCAGCATGCCGAGCGCCTTGGCCGCCGTGATCGCCTCCCCGGCTGCGGCGGTGCCCTGCGAGCGGGCTGTCGCGGGGGTTGTGCTGATCTTGGCGTCGGTCGGGCGGGCACCGCACGGAGGCTGCAGCCCCTTGTGGATGGGCAGCAGACGCCACTTCAGCTGCGATACCGAGGCCACCCACGAAGCGGTCAACTGCGGCTGGGCGCAGGTGCGGTTGGCGCCCGAGACGTAGACGCCGAGCGCGCGGTACGGCGAGGCGCTCCAGGCCTGCACGGACGCGAGCGGTGGAGCGGTACAGGTGTCGAAGGCGAGCCCCGAGTAACGGGTCGCGGTCGCGCCGGCCGGATAGGTGACGGGTGTGGCCGGTTCGGCGGCGGCGACCGGAGCGAAGGCCAGGACGGCGGTCCCGCCCAGGACGCAGATGAACGAAACGGTGAGCAGTCTTTGCAGGACGGAGTGCGGGTACGGCATGACGACCCCCCGGACAGATCAATGGAGTTACCGAGTGGGCGCGACTCCCCACCCGCTGCCAGGCGCCGACCGGCCCATCGCCGGGACCTGCTCGGCCTGTCCCGCGCCGGCCTCAGAGCCGCACCGATACCTCGACGAGCAAAAGCCAAGGCAACTCCCCAGCATACACTGCCAGTTCACATGGGCGCTCTACGCTGTCCGACCCGTACCTGCCCTTGCCGAGAACCCCATCCGCGCAGGTCATGCCGCGTGTTCGCACCCGTGGAGGATGCCGCCGAGCCGGGTGCGTTTCCGTATGTCGAGGCGGGCGATCTGTTCCGGATCGGTGACCGGTGCGGGCAAGGGGTGCAGAGGCGATCCGCCCGGCCATCGGCGGGTGTGCGTCGTACTGGTGCGGTCGCGGCGGGCGCTGCCCGGCGGAGTGGGCAGCGAGCCGGTCCCCAGTTCGGGCGGGGAGCAGCCGACGGAAACCGCCGTGCACCTCGCCAACAGGCGGTAGCGCTCCCAGCGACCTACCCATCACGGCGTACGTCATCAGATAGTGGGTGTATGCGGCGACAAGCACCGGAAGGATGCGTAAGTCGCCGCGCGGAGCTGGACCGCGCCACTCGACGCACAGTCCTGCTTGAGGATCCCCGGTGCCGCTGCCACGACGGTGCCCTGACGCGCATGGCGACGGCCGACGGGTCCTACGGAATAAACAAGTCCGCCAGATAGGTCGGTTTGACTTCTATCTCCGCATAGCGCCCAGTCTCCTTCGACCAAGCGACGTTCCCGGCGGTGAGCGCGTGGAAGTCCCTGACACACCGGAGCGCGCCGACGATGACGTCGTCGGCGAGGCCGGAAAGCGCCAGCCGCTCGGGCAAGACCTGTTCGAGATCGAGGATGCGCTGGACGTATCCGGCCTGCATCACGGCCACTCGCTCCACCGCCTCCTGGAGGTTGCACCGGTGATGGTGGCAGATCACCGTGACGGCGTTGAACGCATAGTCATGGGCAAGTTCTTTGGGCAGCGAGTAGAGATCGTTGATGCAGGCATTCGCGTAGATCACTGCCTCTCGCATGTCCGCGAAGGCCGGGTTCGCATGCAGTTGGTCGGGCAGGTCCACACCGGTACCGATTTCCATCAGGTCCAGGACGGCGTCGAATGCGAACGAGGCCCGGCGGTGGGCGAGATATTGCTGCAGGCCGGGTACACGCCCTTCCTCCCGATGAATCATATCGGCCCGGTAGCTGTCGAAATACCACAAGAGGTGCGGGACAAATCTTCGCTGCCATACGGAAGAACGGACAGCCGTCGTACGGCGCCACAGATCAGCCAGGGAACGCGCCAGTCGACCAGCCGTAACGCTTCCGTCGAAGACGGCGAACAGCGGCCCGAACGCCTCCCGCCACTTGTCGGGCTGGTAACCGCGCACCGGGTCGTCGTCGAACTGGTCGTCCAACTGGAACAGCCACGCGTTCCACTGGGTGATCAGCGTCAGCGCCTCCCGTGAGGCGTTCGGGCACAGCCACGCGGTGAGCCGGTCCACACGGGTGCGCTGCACATGCCGACGCGCCTCCTCCGTGGGCACCAGACCGAACTCGTCCAACCACGCCTCAGCGGCCGCCGTGGCCTCCTGGAGTTCCGGATTGAGCGCTGCCGGTACGGGTATGTAAAGGTCCGGGATCCGGAAATTGTCCATACGTCAGCTCGCTTCTCGGTAGTTCTCTGACATTCGCGACATCCAGTGACATTGCCGATGCCGCATGCCAAGGCACGCATGGAGCATGACCAGGCAATCCAAAACACCGAAGCAAATTACCCTGCCCGTCGACGACGTTCGACAGAGGTCTCCTTTCTTTGGCGCTCTTTGCCTTGCGCCGGGCAGCACCCCAGACCGGGAAAATTCGGTTGGACATGGATACAAGTGCCTGGCGATCCAAGCTGGTTGAGAACAGGCCGGGTCAGGCCTGGGTCAGCTGCGGCGGCCGGGCCTGTTCAGACGAGCCAGGAGCAGAGCGACGTCGTCGCCCAGGCCGTGAGCCTTCTGCGTACCGGCAAGGAGGTCGTCGACAACGGTCTCCAGGTCCGCCGTGGGAGCCCCTCGCAGACCCCGGAGAAACCTCTCGATGCCCTGGTCGATGTCCTTGTTCACGGCCTCGAGCAGGCCGTCGGTGGTCAGCGCGAGCACGCTGCCCGGAGCGATGCGCAGGCGGGTGGTCGGGTACCGCTGCTCCCGGTCGATCCCCAGAGGGAGGCCGCCGGGGACCTCCAGGAGGCGCGGCGGCTTGCGGGGCGTGATCAGCGCTGGGCCCGGATGGCCCGCCCGGCACATCCGGAGCGTTCCGTCGGAGGGGGTGAGCGCGATGTAGCAGCACGTGGCGAACAGGGCCCTGTCCGGGTCGGTGTTCAGCTCGGCCAGCAGGCGGTTGGTGCGTTCCAGGACGGCCGCGGGCGGGTGTCCTTCGTTCGCGTAGGCGTGCACGGCGGTGCGCAGCCGACCCATGAGAGACGCGGCGTGAACGCTGTGTCCCTGCACATCTCCGATGACCAGAGCCACGCCGCCGTCGGGCAGGCTGATGGCGTCGTACCAGTCGCCGCCGATCCACATGCCGGAGGTGGCGGCCTGGTAGCGGGCGGCGATGGTCACACCCGGCGCCGTGAGCGGCCCGCGCGGCAGCATGCCGCGCTGGAGCTCGGTCGCGAGCGCGTGTTCCGACTCGTACATGCCCGCTCGCTCCAGTGACTGGGCGAGCAGTCCCATGGCGGCGACCAGGAGGGCCCGCTCCTCGGGCAGGAATTCCTGCGGCTCGGGAAAACTGACGAGGCAGGAACTGACGCGGCCGCGCGAGTCCGTGAGCGGCAGTGCCGCCCACGCCTGTCGGGCCGACCGCGCGAGCGGTGCCAGGTGCGGATAACTGGTGATCAGCGCGTCCGCGGAGCCGAGGAGGACGGGCGCCCTACGGTGGAGTGACTCTTCCACGAGCGTGCGGGCCGTGGCGTCGAGGACTCGTATGGGGTCCTCGCCCTGCTCCTCGTCGGCGCACGAGGCGACGACGCTCAACCGGTTCCCCTGCGGGGCGATCACCGCCAGCGCGTCCGCTCCGAAGGTACGCAGTCCTGCCTGTGCGGCGGCCATGATGTCCTTGACCGTCACCGCGGCGGCCAGAGCCGCTGTCAGCTCCTGCATCCAGCGGTCGCGGCTGGCGCGTTCGTACAGCCGCCGCTTCTCCGCCTCGTGGCGCTCATGGACGGCCGTGGTGTCCATGACCACTCCGACCATACGGGCCGGCAGCCCGTCGGCGCCGGGTAGGACGCGGCCCCGGGCTTCCAGGGACCGGTACCGGCCGTCGTCGGAGGCTACGCGGTACTCGATCTGATAGTTGTCGCAGGATTTCGCTATCAGCCCCAAGGCATCGCGCACATCGGTCAGATCGGACTCGTGTACTGCGGCCAGGAAGCTCGAGATGTCCGACGGGCCGTTCTCGGGCATGCCGTGCAGGGCGAGGGTGAGCGGATCGCAGCTCACCTCGCCAGTGGCGATCTCCCAGCAGAAGAAACCAGCCTGCACGATGCTCGCGCTGGCCTGGAAGGCGGCGGGATTGGACCCATCCGCCCGGAATACGGTGGTACGCACTGACGCGACGTCTTTCACTGGATCTCCCTGCCGCGGCGTGAACTACTTCCCTCCGAGGAGCAGACCGTGCTCAACAGGATGGGCGACGCAGTGTAGTGGGCGGCTGATGGAAACCAGCCAGTGACGCGACTCGAGAGCCTGCGGGACTGCGACACCGTTCCCTCCTAGATGTGAACGGGGCTCTTGCAGCGGAGTGTGCTCTCGCCCTTGCAGGGAAGATCGCCGGACCGACCCGGCTGTGGCCGGATCGTGCGCATAGTAGTAACTTTCTGGATCTTGCGCTAGCGCCAGTGCTGGATTGCTCTTTCTTTGGGTGCATGCCCTGGTGGCCGGGTGGTTTGGCTGCTCGGGGGCAGGTGCTGGACGGTGGTGTTACGGGCACGGCACATGCGGACATCAACAAACATGCAAGTGAGAGGCTTAGTTGATCGGAAGCGTGCAACTCTCTTCCAAGCGCTTGGCCTGCGAGATGGGGCCACCCGAGCGATCACCCACAACCTGACCGCGCTGGCCATGGAGCCTCACGAGTAGAAGCCGACCCAGTACTCCTCATGACCGCACGCGAAGTCTTCTGGCCGCTCTGCCCTCATCACTTCGTACCGGGCGACAAAGGCGTTCAGGGCCTCATGGAGCGAGCAGCCCAGATGGTCACGCAGGATCTTGATGCCGCGGAGGATCTGGTTGCCGAAGATCTGGTCATCGGCGAGGCTGATGGTTGCGCCGTTGGTCATGGCTACGAACGAAGCCGGGCGAGGAATCTCTTGGCAAGGCCCTTCCCCGTGTCACAACCGTGCCAGAACAAGCGGGGAGCCACGGGGAAGGGCGGGCGCCGGCAGGGTGTATACCCC
>NZ_JAYWVC010000299.1:0-7159 GCF_036281785.1 Streptomyces chiangmaiensis
GGGAGCTTCAGGTCTACATGGCCAAGCGCGCCAATGCCCACATCGAGGAGATCCAGTCCTCCCACGCTGTGAGCGTGTCCCACCCGGACGCCGTCACTCACATCATCGAGAAGGCGGCGCGGACGGTCCGCTGACCGGCGCACTCCACGGGTGGGGCGGCACGGTATGCCGCCCCACCCGAGCGGCAGGCCCGCCTGACCGGGAGCGGGGCCAGTCTCGGCCGGACGGGGCGATCGATCTCGTCGAAGTACCCGATCTGCTCAATGCCGACCCCCGCGAGGTAGCGGGTCGTCCCCTCCGCGATGTCTCTCGGCTCGGTGGGGATTCGAACTCGTCAGGGGTTGCCCCCAACACGCTTTCCAACTGTTCGTGTGGCTGTCCGGCGGGGTCCGTCGGCGTTCTGACCTGCGGCGGATCAGTTCGATCGACGGTGACCGCACCGGGCTGAACGGGGCTGAACGGGGGTGAATACAGCCCTTACTGCAACCCCCTCGGATCAGATCTCACCGTAGATGGTTGCGAGGTCGATCAGTTGGACGTCGGCCTCGGCCTCGGCGACGGCGCGTGCTTTGTCGTTGAAGCCCGCTCCGCTGAAGCAGAAGAGCCGGGTACCACTCGTGTCGTAACGTCCGGCCTGCGCGACGAGGCCGCGGATGTGCCGGAGCCGATCGATGTGGGCCGTGCCCACGGTGTCGTTCCACTTGACCTCCCCGATGGCCAGAAGCGGCGGCTTGGCGCCGTCGGCGATACCGATGACCGCCACGTCGACCTCGTGGCCGGTGCGGGTCCTGGAGTCGTGGACGGTGCCGTGTCCGACGCGGGCGGGCAGACCGCCCAGGAGTCCGGGGTCGGCGTGGTGCAGGGCCCAGCCCCGGCAGACCTGCTCGAAGTGGGGCCCGAGGACGTTGCTGACGAACCGTCGGCGGCTGGCCTGCCAGACGCGTGCCGCGCTGCCGGGGCGTTCCAACTGGTCCCAGACCGGGCGCATGATCGCGTGGTGGAAGCCGATCAGCGGTTCGGCGATGCGGTATGTGGGCCGGTTGTCGCGGAACGCGTCCGCGTCGCGGCGGAGCAGCCCCGCGTCTTCGAGGACGTTGATGGGGTGCGCGATGTCGGTGGCCTTGCGTTCCAGATAGCTTGCCATGCACCCGCGGGTGGCGTTGCCGTCGGCGACAGCGGCCAGGACGGACAGGTACAGGGCGGTGTCGCGGAGGTCGGGTTCTTCGGCGAGCAGGTAGCGGGCCTCGCGGAAGAGAGGTGTCTCGGGATTGAGGACGGTGCGGACGACCCAGTTGTCGAAGTCGTCAGGTCCTGCGGGGGTGTCGCCTCGTGCGAACTCGCGGCGGTAAGCGGGGGTGCCGCCGACGATCGCGTTCACCTTCATGGCCAGGTGGGGATCGGTGATGCCCCAGAACTGGGCGGCGAGCCGGTGGTCGAGGGGACGGACGACCACCTCCAGTCCCGCCCGGCCGCGCAGCGGGGCGTTGCCCGACAGCAGTCGTCCCATGAAGGACAGTGCCGAGCCGCACAGCAGCAGCCGGGTGCGGGAGCCGGTGCGCTGGTTACGCAGGGGCCGCAGTGCCTCCTGGATGATCGAGGGCAGTTCCGGGTTGGCCTTGGCGAGGTACGGGAACTCGTCGATCACCACGGGAAGGGGGCGATCTGAGCCGAGTGCGAGCAGCGCGTCGACCGCTTCGGACCAGTCGGCGAAGTGGAACGGGCTGGCGGGGCGGACGTGGGCGGTCAGGGCGGTGCTGATCCTCCGCAACGACTCGGCGTCGGCGGCCTCGGTCGCACCGAAATAGAACCCTCCGGCGGCACGGCAGGCGGCATCCAGCAGGAATGTCTTGCCCTGGCGGCGACGTCCGGAGACCACGCCGAGCGTCGCGCCCGGCTGGGGATCGGTGATGAACCGGCTCAGCGCCGACCACTCGTAGGCCCGGTCGAACATCTCGGCAGGCTTGTCCATGACCGTCCCGGATAGAGAAGTACGACTTCATTAAACATACCTCTATATTCAGCAGCGTGCCAGGCAAGTTGTTCAAGCTGGAGGCTGACGACTTGAATGCCGGAAACAAATGAGACCAAAACTGAGACCGGCGCACGTCGAAGACCCTGGCCGCTCGGCGGTCCGGGGTGGACCTTCGGTGTCCTGACCCGCGGCGGACGGGTTCGATCGGTGGTGACCGCACCGGGCTGAACGGGGTGAATGCAACCCTGACCGCAACCCTCGTGCCATCCCTCCCGGACGTCGGCTCATCACCCCTGAGGCGATCGGGGACGGCCGGTGTGGAGGGGGCCGGCTGCTGCGACCGGTGCTGGGGCTCGGGCCCTGGTCGTTCCCATCCGTACGGTCCGTAACCGACGGCGACGGCGGTACTCACCGCGCCATGTCGGGCGTTGCGGCGTGCGTCGGGGAAAGGTGACGGGTGGTCGAAGGGGACTGACAGATCCTCATCGTGGTGCTTATGATGCCGAGGATGAACAACAACTCCTCGCATGGATTGGGGGAATCGTTCGTGCAGGGTGAGTGCTGATGGCACATCACTCCGCGAACTTGATTCCGGCCCACCTGTTGATGTGGCAGCGCGTGCGCGAGTACGCCGTGCCGCCGTCCATGATCGAGAGCGCGACCGCACGGCGTGCGGTCGGTGACTGGGCGGGGGCCTTCGCCGCCGCCCGGGTCGACGCCGATCTCGATCTGCGCGCCGTGCGCGATCGCCACGGCACCGAACTCGTCACTCGCCTTCGTGCGGATCTGCGTCGGCTGGCACCGGATCTGCTCCGTTGGCACATGCCCCGGATCGCCCCCGACGGACGGCTCCGGCCCGGTCTGACCATCTCCCTGGCCCGTTACCGGAACTCCGGCGCCACGCCGTTGCATCTGGTGGTGCGGACACCACCCGCCTGGGCGGACGCCGGACAGCGGATGTCCCTGGCCCTGTGGGAGGAGTCCGGGACCGGCACTCCCAGGCACCATCCGCACCCGAATCCCGACCGGCGTTTCCGGCTCGACCTGCACCGGCACCTCTGGGACTCCGGGCGGTGCGGCGAACTGGCGTGGCGGTGCGGTGCGAGCGGGACGCCGTTCCTGGCGCCGCAAGGCCGGCCCTACGCGCTCGCCCGGCCGGGCGCGCCAGACCCGCCCGATCGGTCCCCCGTCCGCGACTCCTCGTGGGCGTCGGCACGATGGGCCGCCGAGGCCGAGCTGCTGTTGAGGGCCGAGGGGCGCCCTCGCGGGGCCTTCACGGTGCGGCTCGGCGCGCGGAGCCGCGCCGTGCTCGAACTCGTCGCCCCCGACGACAACCACGCCCCGACGTTCCAGCCGCTTCGGGAGGCGCTGCCGAAGCAGGAGGTCGCGGCGCTTCCGATGCTGCCGGAGGCGGCGGCCCGGGTCCTTCCGGATCTGGAACTGCTGCGGGCCGGGCTGGTCACGTCCGATCGGTTGCATCCGCTCGTCGCCACAGCACTGGCGGTGGCCGGCTCGGTGGTGACCGCCGGCTCCGCCCCCCACCCCAGCGATCCGCACCGGGTGGAGTGCCGGGGTGAGGTCCACCGGATCGCGCTGCGGGACGGGGTGCTGACGGCGATCGATCACGACCCTGCCCAACTGCGCCGGGAGGAACTGCTGGTGGCGCTCGGCGGGCCCGCACTGCCCTGCCTGCGGGCCATCGACACGGTGCACCGCGCCCCGGAGGCACTTCCCGCGATCCGGGAGCGGCTCGGCCACGGTGACGTCGTCGGAGCGCTGAACGTGGTCGAGGGGCTGCTCGGTCCCGGTGCGGTCCTCCGCGACGGGCCGCTCCGGGAGGAGCTGGAGTCGGCTGCGGCCCGCCGAATCGACCACGGACTCTTCCGCTCGGGGCTGGTCGCCGTGCACCCCGCTGCCGGTGTGGCCGGGGGCGGGAACGCCCTCGGCCTGGGACACGCGGAGCCGGACCACCGGCCTCGGCTCGACCGACGTACGCCTGCGGCGATGCGCCGCAAGCGGAGCAGCCGGGCACGGCCCCGTACCGGCCTGGCCTGACCCTGATCACCGGGCGATCACCTCACCGGCTGCCCCACCCACGTCCCGCGCTCGCACTGCGCGCTCCGCGCCGCACGACCCCACCATCTCCGGGACGGGCCGTCCCGTTCCCTCATTCCCCAGGTGATGCTCATGACCTCCAGTACCACCCTCCTGACCACCCCAGCCCCGGCCGTTGGTGCACCCGCACCCACCCCCGCCGACGCATCCGGAACCGGCACCCGACTCGTCGTCGCCGAGAACCTCCTGACCCTCCTGCGGACGACCACCACAGAGCCGCGCCCCGACGAACAACTCGAAGCGCTCACCTTGGCTGTCGCGGCCGACCTGCCCGTGCTGCTGTGGGGCGAGCCGGGCATCGGCAAGACCGCGGCCCTGACGCAGCTCGCCGCCTCCCTCGACCTGCCGCTGACGACCGTGATCGCCAGCGTCCACGAGCCGACCGACTTCTCCGGGCTGCCCATCGTCGGCGACGACCCGACGGCGCAGGGGGTGCCGATGGCGCCTCCGCAGTGGGCCGTGGAACTCGTCCGGGCCGGGCGGGGGCTGCTCTTCCTGGACGAACTCTCCACCGCGACCCCGGCTGTCCAGGCCGCCCTGCTCCGGGTCGTCCTGGAGCGGAGGGTCGGTGCGCTGCAACTGCCGCCGGGGGTGAGGATCGTGGCTGCCGCCAATCCGCGCGCGTCGGCGGCGGACGGGTGGGAGCTGAGCCCGCCGCTGGCCAACCGGTTCGTACATCTGTACTGGGTGCACGACCGGGAGGTGGTGGTGCGCGGGCTGGGCGGGATCTGGCCCCGGGCGGAACTGCCCCGGCTGGTGGCGGAGCGGCTGCCGGAGGCGGTGGCTTACGCCCGGCGAGCGGTCTGCGGTTTTCTGGAAGCCCGACCGACGCTGATCCACCGACTGCCGAGCACCGAGACACGACGCGGCGGTGCCTGGCCCTCGCCCCGGAGCTGGGAGGCCGCGTTGACCCTGCTGGCCTTCGGCACGGCGGCCGCCGCCTCCCGGGAGGTGCTGGCGCTGCTGGTGCGGGGGGCGGTGGGCGACGGGCCGGGGCTCGAACTCCTCGCCCATCTGGACCGTATGGAACTACCGGACCCGGAGTCGTTGCTGGCAGATCCGGCCTCCGCCGAACTGCCGGCGCGGGGCGATCTGCGGCAGGCCGCGCTGGAGGCGGTGGTTGCCGCCGTAGGGGTACGGCCGCAGCGGGCACGGTGGGAGGCGGGCTGGGCGGTGCTGGTCCGGGCGCTGGAGACCGGAGTCCCGGATCTGCTGGTCGCCCCGGCGACGGCGCTGGCCGCGCTACGACGCGACGACTGGGAGGTGCCGGAGGCGGTGGAGCGGCTGGCCAGGGTGATCGGTCTCGCCCGGCTGGCGGACCAGTCGGTGGGGCGGGCCACGGCGGGGGCCGGCGCCGGACGTACGGAGGGGGCGCGCCGATGACAGGGGCCGCGAAGCGCCCGGGGACGCACCCACTGCCGTACCCGATGTCCCCGCCCCCGCCGCCGCGCCCGGTGCGGGCCACCGTGCCGGGGCCGCCGACCGGCTCCGGCGGGCCGTACGACCGGCCCGCACCCCCTCTGGACATGGAGAAGCTGCTGGCCGCCCGGCTGCACGCGGTGAAGGTCCGTCCCTACCTGGCCGGCGCACTCTTCGCACTGCACGTGGTGGAGGACCGGTCGGTGCCGACCATGGCGGTGGACGCGCACTGGCGCTGCTACGTCTCCGCGCGCTTCGTGGCGCGCACCCCTGTGGAAGAGCTGGCGGGCGTCTGGGTGCATGAGGTCTCCCACCTGCTCCGAGACCATCACGGGCGGAGCGAACGGTATGCGCGGGAGTACGAGGAGCACGGGCCGGGCGAGCGAAACGAAATGGGAGTCCCCCCGGCCGAAGGCCGGGGGAGGCTGCGGCGGAACATCGCCGCCGACTTCGAGATCAACGACGACATCTACGGCGACGGTCTGCCCCTGCCTGCCGGGGCGGTGCTGCCGTCGCTGCTGCGGCTGCCCGACGGGCTGCTGATGGAGGAGTACTTGCGGAGGGCGTCGATGTCCGGGCTCGCCGCAGACCTGGCCTGGCTGGACTGCGGCAGTGGTGCCGACGGGCAGGACCGGCCGTGGGAACTGGGACCCGACGGGGCACACGGGCTGAACGAGCAGCAGCGGGATGCGGTCCGCTTCCGGGTCGCCGAGGGGATCAAGGGCCGACCGGGCGACGCTCCGGAGGGATGGCGCCGGTGGGCGGACGAGGCGTTCCACCCACCGCAGCCATGGCGGCAGTTGCTGGGAGCGGCGGTCCGCTCCGCCGCGGGTGCGTCGGGGCCGGGCGAGGACCACAGCTACCGGCGTCCGTCCCGCCGATCGGCCGCCGTTCCCGGGGTGCTGGTGCCGAGCCTGCACCGTAGGCCGCCTCGGGTCTGCGTCGTGATCGACACCTCGGCTTCGGTGAGCGACGCCGAGCTGGGCAGCGCGCTGCTGGAGGTGGCGGCGATCTCCGGGCGGTGGGCGGGCAGCGCGACCTGGTGTCGGTGATCTCCTGCGATGCGGCCGCCGGGGTCGCGGTCCCGCTCTGCCGTGCCGAGAACATCGAACTGGTCGGTGGCGGGGGAACGGATCTGCGCTCCGGTTTCGCTCGGGCACTCCGCTCCCGGCCCCGCCCGGACGTCATCGTCGCCCTGACGGACGGTCAGACACCCTGGCCCTCAGTGCAGCCACCCTGCCGCGCCGTCGTCGGTCTCTTCCCCCGCCCAGCGAGCGCAGTGGACGAGGCGAACCCCGACTACGCCCCGGACGCCCCGCCGCCCTGGGCCCGCGTCGTCACCATCGGCTGAGAAAGCGCAGCGGCGGCACCATCACCGGGCCGCCGTTCGCACGGACACCTGACTGTTCGTGCGAACGGCTGGGGGTGGTGCAGCCCATGGGACAGGTGGGGTCGGGCTCGACAACGCCGCCAGGGAGAGCTTCGGCTCGGCCATGAAGGTCGAGCACATCCACCGGCACCGGTCCGCCACCCATGCCGGCAGGTCGCGGCGTCGCCGTCCCCGCCCCAAGAGCGGGGGCGCGAGGCGGCCGGCGACCCGTGGGTCGAGTCGGACCAGGTGTTCACCAAGCCGCTGGCTGGCGACAACGAGGT